>JBDTMK010000285.1:0-4577 GCA_039934315.1 Pyrinomonadaceae bacterium
TTCGCCGCGACGTGGGTGAACATCGCCTGGAAGCGGTTCGCGGCGAAGTGAATGGTTCACTTCCGGAGAAGGCGTTCAACACTCTGGTCGTGCTGGTGAGAAATAGCGGGACCTTGGTGACAAAAGAGGGGCTCCTCTCGGCTGTTTGGCCGGACGCTGTTGTTGAAGAAAACAATCTGGGCAAGGCGGTCCACGCGATCCGTCAATTTCTCGGAGCTCGCGGCGCTGATCACATATACATACAGACGATTCCGAAGCACGGCTACAGGTTCGTCGCCGATGTGGCACGAATTCACGATTACGGCACATCGAGAGTTTCCGACTCCTCCAATTCGAGCCGGGTATTTCCTGGGGGCTCACCCGCATACGACCTCTATATCCGAGGAAAGGTGAAGGCTGGCAGCGAGAATACTGCTGACACTGACGATGCGATCAAGGTCCTTGAGGCCGCCGTGGCTGTCGATCCATACTACGCTGCGGCCTACGCCCAGCTCGCACGAGCGTACAATACGCGCTCTTTCAAGTTCACTACTCGGTCTGAAGGCAAGGTCCTTCAGGAGAATGCCGATGTTGCGGTGGCGAAGGCACTCGATCTAGACCCTGGCCTGGCTGAAGCACATTTCGCGCGGGGATTGATCTTGTGGACGAAGTCGAAAGGATTTCCGCATGAACAATCTATAACGTCGTTCAAACGTGCATTGGAATTGGCACCCGAAGATGACGAAACACATCATCAATTGTCGATGGTTTACTCGCATATCGGCCTGCTAGACGAGGCACAGGAACACATTGCGAGAGCGATTGAAATAAATCCGAACAACACGATGGCCCGTTTTCGTGTCGGCGTCTACACGGCATGGCAATGCAGGTTTGAGAAGGCGCGAGCTATCCTAAAAACGGTTCCGGGCGATGTAAGTCCGATGCTCGTCGACCGTGTCAGGGCAGAAGTACTGATCCACCTCGGGAGTTTGGATGACGCAGAAACCATAGTCGACAATTATCTGCGCGACAATCCTATCGATGAAGGCGGAAGCCTAACGAGCGTAAAGGCTCTGCTACTGGCGAAGGCGGGTGATTCAAAAGAGGCGGAGAAAATGATAGGTCGGGCTAGGGAGATAGGCAAAAATTTTGGCCATTTTCATCATACCGCCCACAACATTGCGTCTGCTTATGCCGCGATCGGTATGCTCGACGAATCGGTAGAATGGTTAGAGCGCGCGGCAGACGACGGCTTTCCAAACTACACCTATTTCGCGGGTGACCCGAACCTAAACGCCAGTCGCAGACATCGGCCGTTTGTCGAATTAATGTCCAGACTAAAGCGGCAGTGGGAACGGTTTCAGAAACTTGTCTGATTAACCTATTTGTCCAGCAAGGATTCGTGATCTATTCCTATCGGCCGTCGTGTTGTCATATAAATATCAAATGACGCCGGACCTAGGCCGCCCGGACGTCTCGACGCCATCAGCATCGTCCGACCGTCGAATGACAATGCCGGATTCACATCCTGATAGCCCGGAACATTGACGTTCGGACCAAGCTTCACCGGTGCGGACCACGACTCGTAAACGGAGTCGCGCGTCGCGACCCAAATGTCGTGAAAGTTAATGTCCCCGTTAATGTCCGGTCTGTTCGAGCTGAAAAGGATCTCGAGCCCGTCGTCCCTAACCCAAAAGCAAGTTTCGATCGACGGGCTGTTGAGTTCGAAGATATTCCTGGACAACTCAAACCCGAGGTCTGTGATATTGCTTTCATAAATGTCCGGGCCGCCAAATCCTCCGGGCTTACTGCTGGAAAAGAAAAGCTTTTTAACGCGGCCTGCATCGGCGAAAAGATAATTCGCCGCCAACTCCGTGGAAGCCGTATTTATGGCCGGTCCCAAATTTACGGGAGCGCTCCAGTCTGAATCGTCGTTCACGTGTCTACGGACAACGGCCCAGATGTCGGTGAGGCCTTGGCCACCGCTCCGATTGCTTTGAAATAACAGGACACGTCCATCCGCTGTGAACGAACGAACCCGCTCCATAGCGGGGGTGTTTATTGTCGGACCCAGATTCACCGGTTCCCGCCAAGGCGAGTTTCTCGTCTTGCGGGTCGAGACCCAGATGTCTTCACTCCCGCCGACCGAGCCGGTGCGATTGGATGTGAAGTACATCGTTTTCTCGTCCTTAGACAAGATCGCGGCGTGGTCGTCAAATTCGGAATTGATAGGCGGCGGAAGGTGCACGATCGATTCCCAGTCGGTAAACCTCTGTCCCTTTCGAACCTGCGCCTGCGATGCAACCGTCAGAAACAGCAACGCGGATGTGACAATGAACGTCAGTTTGGTCATCGCATTTTCTCCTTTGATGTTTTCGCTAAGCGAAGCACGAGTTGTGCGACTGCGGCGAAAAACTTGATCTTAATGCGAAGTGTAAACCCTGAGTGCCGGGATAGTCTTTACGTTTTTTCTCCGAGGGCGATCGGACCAAATCCCCGCGTCGTTACTCGATGTCCTGCCGCGACACACCTTCGATCTGCAGAACCAGGTCGGCTCCGTATGCCTTTGCGGGCGTCTGATACCCGGGCTTGAAATTTCCATCCAGGATCTTCTGCGCAATATTTAAGGCGCCTAGCGCGGTGATCGTGTACCCCTCAGGACCCTGCATTCTCGCTTCGACGTGATTGCCGTTCAGATCTCTCGCTTCGCCCCACAACAAAGTCCTTCCTTTCGCGCGTTCTTCATCATTTGGACCGCCGGGTGGAATTTGTTTCTGCAGATAATCCTGGAGCGGTTTCGTTGCAAGCAGCCAGCCGATGTAGCGGCTGAATTTCAACATTTTCAAATTCTGCTTCGGCATTACGGTGAACACTTCGATGTTCGGAATACCGGTAGAATAGTACGCCGTCGAAACATCACCCCATGGAATTGTCACGCCAAGTTTTTTTACTTCGCCAAAGTCGATCTCGCGCGATTTCCAAGCGGCGATCACCGGCGTGATCTTTCCGTCTTTCCGGATCGCACCGCCGCGCCCGACATTCATCGTCATCGTAGCTTGCGTGCCGTGCGAGATACGCCCCATCCCGTAGAAAGCGAGCGAAAGATGCGTCGCACTAGGCAGACGTTCTTTCAAATGCCGTGCAAGACAATCCGATGGAACGACGTCAAATCCGACGCCCGGCATGATCATGACCTCCGAAGCTTTCGCACGGTCATCGAGCGCGGCCATCGATTCGAACACTGAGATCTCACCGGTGATGTCGGTGTAGTGTTTCTTGTTTCGAAGACATGCTTCAACCATTGGCCGCGAGGTGATCGAAAAAGGGCCGGCACAATGGAGAACCATATCGACCTCCTGCAAAACGGCGTCAAGCCGTGCCGCTTCGTCCAAGGAAAAGACACGGTAATCGAGATGATGTTTTTTCGCCAACTCCTCGATCGCGATGGCGTTTCGGCCGCCGAGGATCGGCTGCATTCCGCGTTCGACCGCGTATCGCGTTATTAGCTCGCCCGTGTAACCGTTGGCTCCGTAAACCAGTAATCGATCCGTCATAGTTTAGTGTCCCCCGCCTCGCTCAATATTCTTTGCACTCGCCCGACCTGGCCGTCGGCCAACCTCACCTTGATACCATGCGGATGCGTCGACGAATTCGTCAGCAGGTCTTTGATTACGCCGATCGTCTCGCGACCAGTGCGCTGATCCTGCTTGAGGACAATCGCGACCTTCAACCCGGGTTTTATGTTCTTTCTTTCACGATGAGGCATAAACCTACTGTCATTCGGAGCATTGCTTTCACGCACCGAGCCGTGTATTCAACCGACCGCCGAACAGATCCCGCGCGAACCCCTGCGTCTCTTTCAACTTCCGGAGGAATCGCTTTCTGCTTATTTCTTTCGCACCGAGCGCCTTTACATGAGGTGTCATGACTTGTGCGTCGATCCACGTAGCACCGCGGTCCCGAAGATGATCGATCATGAAAAGCAACGCGAGCTTCGATGCATTATCTGCGGTATGGAACATTGACTCTCCACAGAACACACCGCCCGCATCAACACCGTAAACCCCGCCGACGAGCTTACCGTCCGCGTCCCACGTCTCGACGCTATGCGCTGTACCCTGACGGTGTAGATCGCAATATCTGATCTCGAACTCGGGGGTGATCCACGTACCATCCTGTCCGGATCGCCGAATCGTCGAACAGTTTCTGATCACAATTTCAAAAGCTCTATCGATCGTGAAAGTGTAAAGATTCTTTCGACGCGCGCGTTCGAGACTTTTGGGAATGTGCAGGTCTGAAAACTCAAGGATCGCTCGCTTCTCCGGGCAGTACCATGGCAGCGGAAGCCCTTCAACGTGCCATGGAAATATTCCGAGCCGATAAGCATTCCGAAGATTCTCGACGGTCAGCGCATCGCCGAAACTGACGATGTCTCTTGAATAGTAAAAATAGTCTTCGAACAAGACCCACTCGGGAAATTCGTAAGTGAGAGGATCGGGAAACCGAGAGGTCATGCTTCCTTTTTACCATAACGCCACAGTTGGTGAAGACAGGAGACGAGAGACAGGAGACAGGAGACAGGAGACAGAGCCGGGAGT
>JBDTMK010000286.1:0-4572 GCA_039934315.1 Pyrinomonadaceae bacterium
CCACCGATTGATGCTCCCATAGCAATTATTCTCCTAGTAAAACTGGATAATCGAACTAGCCCCTCAGAGCTTTTGTACGCTGCTTGATGAAGTAATCAACCAGCTCAGAAGCCGAGTTCTCCATTTCGACACCGAAACTCGTAACTTTGTTCGTGAAATAGTTGAACAGCCATACCGCGGGAACCGCCACAGCGATACCGAAGGCGGTTGCGACAAGAGCTTCTGCGATAGCCGCGCCAACCGCACCGATACCTGCGTTCTCAGCCTGTGCGAGAGCGATAAACGCACCGATGATTCCGACGACCGTTCCGAACAGTCCGACGAACGGAGCAGTGGATCCCACCGTAGCGAGTCCGGCGAGTCCGCGCTTGAGCTCGGCGGTCTTGACGGCAATCGCACGCTCGAGAGCACGCTTCGACGCTTCCATCTCGTCAGCAGAGATATCCGTGTTGCCCTGATGTGCCGCAAATTCCTTCAAGCCAGAAGAAACGACCATTGCAAGGTGTGAATCTTTGTGCTTATCGCTGATGCTGATGGCTTCATCGATGTTGCTGTTCTTGAGCGCCATTGCAACTTTCGGAGCGTACTGCCGCGACTGCTGTCTGGCCTTGTTGTAAGTGAGCCAGCGCTCGATGCCAACGGCGATCATGTAGACCGACTGAATGAGGAGCAAGCCGATAACGATCCAGCCCGGTATCGTCAAACTTCGTGCGATATCGAAAATGCCGAACGAGATCTTCGTTTGCTCGGCAAACATTAAAAATACGCCCATGAAACCCGTTCCTAACAGGCCTGCAAGAAATGTCATGATTTTTCCTCCAAAGAAATCAAAAGAATTTTATGATTGCGATCTAGATATAAGCTTCGAAAAGCGGCAATCGTTCTTGCCGCTTTTCGAGAGCGTCCCGTTCTTACGGAACAAAGTTATACGTAATCACGCCCGATACTTTAACCGGCTGTCCCGAAAGCTGAGTCGGGCTGAACCGAGCACCACGAGCAGCAGCAACAGCCGCAGCACGCAGAAGCGGGTGTCCGCTGACAGCGCTCGCCGAGACAACGTTTCCGCTTTCATCGATCAGTACTTGCACCGTAACGGCGCCCGCAGCACGAACAGCTCTCGCTGCCGGCGGATACGGGGGCTTGGGTAGACTGGTCGCCTTACCATTCAGCACACCGCCCGATATTTGCTTCGGGGGGGCTTTCTTGACAGGTGGTGGTGGCGGCGGTGCTGCTCCCGTTTCAGAATCACCACCGGAACCTGTCGCTCCACTGTCGCTGCCGGTACCACCAGTGTTGATCGGTCCCTTATAGTCGGGAGGTGGGGCGTTTGCCGCGCTGAAATTCGTATCGCCCTTGATCGTAAACTTGTTCGGATCGCGGGGTGGAATCGTCTGGCGTTCGGCGCTGATCTTCGGTACCTCTTTCGGGGTTTCGAATGTGGCCTGAATTATTTCCTTACGTATGTCGACGTTTGGATCTTTCTGCTTTTCCGGCTGCTTTTCAGGCTCCGGCTCGGGAGCGTCTTCGATCACCGGCGGTGCGACTAGCGTTTCAAGCGAGAGCTCGTCGCCACCCATGCCGTAATCTTTGGCAAACAAACTGTAGAGCCAAGCGCTCATCAGGATGGTGACCATCACAATGAACGTCGTCAGAAGAAAGCCACTTCGCTTGGTATCTTCTGCCGCGTGGCTTTTCGATTCAACAAGTTGTTCTAACATCTTAATTTCCTCCCTTCTTCCGGTGCCAAACGAGAGTCAAGGGCTACGAAACCTGGTATTGCGTTTGATGATAAATCTCAAACCTCAAGCTGTAATCATTGTAACGACAGGCAATGACTCAACTTGTTGTATCCGACTTTTCTTTCGCTGGAGTTTCGAACTTCGTTCATTAAGTGCGGGGCAAAAAGAACTTGCCGGCAACGCATAACAAACCCTACAAACTCCCGTCTACTCGATTAAAGTCAAACGGAGAAAAGCAGATACGGATATTTAATTGACCAGCAACGTTAAGAATACTAATTTTTTAACTTTCGAAAGTCAAGAATAATCACCGGCATTGTCTGGTAAATTTACAATTATTACCGTGTTACGGGCCGACGCGTAACCGAGCGTCGTGACGCCGATGCCATCTTCTCGCCGCTCTGCGACGAGATCTGAACATCCCTGACTTTCGCCGCGCCGAGCTTGTCCTGCCACCAGATCGCGATAGGGCTCGCGATCGCAATTGTCGAGTAGGTTCCGGTGATGGAACCGACAAACAATGCGAGCGAGAATCCTCGCAGCACTTCACCGCCAAACAATACGAGAGCGAGCACGGACAGAAACACGAGGCCGTTTGTAACGATCGTCCGAGACATTGTCTGGTTGATCGAATCGTTGGTCAGCTGATAAAGCGACTTGTCGCGATGAAGGGTGAGGTTCTCTCGAATTCGGTCGAAGATAACGATCGAATCGTTAACCGAAAATCCGACTAACGTGAGCAGCGCCGCAAGAACTGTCAGGCTTATTTCCCACTGAAACACCGAGAAAAAGGCGAGCGTGATCAGAACGTCATGGAACACGGCGATCACGGCACCCGCCGCGTATGTCCAGTCGTATCTGAAAGCGATGAAGAGCAGGATGCCGACCAGTCCGAGCAAAGTAGCAATGACGGCTTGGTTGCGAAGTTGAGCACCGGCGACCGGGCCGACTGCATCTGTACCCACGATCTTGTAAGCAGCCGATTCGTCGTCCGCGAGTTGCGTCGCCCCTTCTGCTTCTTTACCAAACGTATCAAGCGCGGCCTTCACGAAACATCGTCCGGCTTCATCGGCGTTTGGACATACATCCGGACGGGCGCCGAGATTCGGAACTTTGATCAGCACTTCGTCCTGCTTATCGGTCGAGTCCTGAATGATCGCGTCCGCGATACCGGCCGTCTGAAGAGCGCCGCGAATGTCATCCGTAGAAGGCTTCTGACGGAACTTCGCGGTGACGACAGTGCCGCCCTGGAAATCGACACCGAGATTGAACGCGTCGGTTCCACCCTCTGTAAACTGCCGGCCAACCGCAGAGACGAGACCCGCTATAAGGATAACGATCGAGACGGCGATCAGAGGCTTTCTCCAGCCCATCCAGTCGACGTGAATATTGGTAAAGAATTCAAACATTTCTTAATTCTTAAATACTAAGCTTTTTCATCTCAGGATTCCGCTCCAGCAGCCACATGAAGATGGTACGAGAGACGAACACGGCTGAGAACAGGTTTATCAGCAAACCGAGAACGAGCGTTACGGCGAAACCGCGGATCGGGCCGGAGCCGTAAAGGTACAAGATAAGAGCCGAAATGATCGTCGTGACATGAGTGTCGATGATCGTGATAAAAGCACGGTCGAATCCAAGGCTGACTGCCTTCGCGACGTCGCGGCCGGCACGCAGCTCTTCACGCATTCGCTCAAAAATTAGAACGTTCGAGTCGACCGCCATACCGATACCCAGGATTAGACCAGCGATACCAGGTAGGGTCAGCGTCGAATCGATCATGATCAACCCAGCAAGGGTGAGGATCAAATTGAGTATCAATGCGATAACCGCGTTCACACCGGAACCGCGGTAGTAGATCAGCATAAACGCGACGATGAAGATCAGCCCTGCCAAAGACGCAGTTACGCCGGAGCGAATTGAATCTGCGCCGAGGCTCGGCCCAACCGTCCTTTCTTCCTGATACTCGATCTTCGCGGGAAGGGCCCCCGATCTCAGCGTCAACGCGAGGTCATCAGCCGCTTGCTTCGTGAACTTGCCAGTGATTTGGCCGCTATCGAAGATCGGCGACTTGATGAACGCCGCGGACTTGACCTCTTCATTCAAGACTACAGCCATGTAGTTATTAATGTTCTTCCCGGTCCAATCCCCGAATTTCGCGGCACCCGCCGGCTTGAATGAGAAATTGATCTCGAATTCGTCGCCGCCCGCTCGCCCCTGATTAGCCGACGCGTCACGCAGCTCGCTTCCGTCTACGACCGCCGGGTACTCGACAACGACAAATTGTTTCGGTTTATCATTCGGATTCTGCGGTGTGGCCGCTGCGTCGCGATCAGCGTATGGATAGATCTTGCGGTTCGGCGGGACCGTCCCGCCTAATGACTGCTTCGCGGCTTCTTCCGTCGGATAAAGTTGCACCGAAGCCGGGTTCGGAGGGCTGACTATCTTCATCAGCTCCAGATTCGATTCAGCTCCGATCAGTTTCTTGATGCGCTCCGGGTCGTCAACGCCGGGCATCTGTAAGAGGATCTGTCCCGCCGATTCGGCGCCGTGACGCTGCAGCGTCGGCTCTTTTACCCCGTACGCGTTTATGCGGCTGTCAATGATCTTTAATGCCTGGTCGACGGCCTGATTCTTCAAGACGGTTTGAATATTCGAAGGAAGCGTCCAGGTTACAGTGTCTCCACTGGTGGTTTGCGTCCAGTTCGCGAGATCGACTTTCTTTTTTACTTCGTCGACAACCGCCTGCGCTTGCGCCGGGTCGCTCAGTTTAAGCGATAGCGCATAATTTCTATTTTCGGCGGTGACCGCATCTCCGGTGACCGGCAGTTTC
>JBDTMK010000287.1:0-4552 GCA_039934315.1 Pyrinomonadaceae bacterium
GGCCAGGATATTAATTACCGACCCCGCAATTCATGTCGTACCGCAAACTGATAAACCTTCCGCACGACGGGCTGCAGAACTCTACCGCCGTTCTCAGTTCGAGTCATTCGATATGCTCGCCGGTCGTCGAGAACCGGAACTTGGCGGCTCGCCTGAGATGGTCGATATCATTGGCCTCAACTATTACTTCCACAATCAATGGCACCATCCGAGTCGACGCAAGATCCCGCTCGGCCACGAAGTGTACCGGCCGCTCGCCGACATCCTTCGCGAGTTTCACGATAGATATGCCAAGCCGCTGGTGATCGCTGAAACCGGGATCGAAGATGACGCACGTCCCGACTGGTTTCGATATGTATGCGAACAGACAACACTCGCGCGGACGAGCGGGGTTGACGTTAACGGGATCTGTCTTTATCCGATCGTCAATCATCCCGGGTGGGCCGACAATCGACACTGTCACAACGGACTTTGGGATTACGCGAACGACGAGGGCGGGCGCGAAGCCTACGGCCCGCTCGAGGCCGAGATCCGGTATCAGGACGCTCTCCTAAACCGCTTCATCACGGCATAATTTTCAAAGAGCTTTAGAAACTCGTCCGTGCCCTCGATTAGCTATCGAAGGCACGGAGCGAAATAATTACGAGATGGTCTCGAGATTCGCGACGCCGTTCGACTTGCCGTTTCCATTCCCATTGCCGTAGAGAACCTGTGTTGCAGGCTTCCGCAGCGTCATTGCTTCCTTCCGCTTCAAGCCTTCGATCTTGCTGTAGACCGTCAGTGCCTGGGCCACGATCTGGTCCATGTTGTAGTACTTGTAGGTGGCAAGACGGCCCACGAAATGAACGTCGTCTCTGGCATCGGCAAGCTGCTGATATTTCTTGTAGAGCTCGGCATTCTCGGGACGCGGAATCGGATAGTACGGATCCCCTTCTGCCCTGGGATACTCATAAACGATCCCCGTCTTCTGGTGCACTTGACCCGTCAGGTACTTAAACTCCGTGACCCGCGTATACGGCTGACCGCTCGGATAATTCACGACCGGAGCTTCCTGGAACACTTCAGTATCGTGGGTCTCGTGCTTGAATTCGAGCGAGCGATACGGCAGCTTGCCATAACGGTAATCGAAGAAAGCATCGACCGGCCCCGTGTACACCATCTCTCGGAACGCAATCTCTTTTTGCAGCTCTTTATAATCGCAATTCAACACGATCTTGATTCTCGGACTGTCGAGGATTTTCTCGAACATCCGGGTATAGCCGTGCTTGGGCATCGCCTGGAAGCTATCGGTGAAATACCTATCGTCACGGTTCGTTCTGGTGGGAACACGAGCCGTTACGGACGCGTCGAGTTCGGACGGATCCAGTCCCCATTGTTTTCGCGTGTAGCCGCGGAAGAATTTTTCGTACAGCTCGCGCCCGACCGCGTTGACGACAACGTCTTCGGAGGTTCGGACCGGTTCGCGCTTCTCCCGCACCTTTTCAAAAAACTCTTCAAGTTCGTGGGCGCTAAGATTCAGTCCGTACAATTTGTTGATCGTATCGAGGTTGATCGGGATCGGCACCTGCATTCCGTCCACATCCGCGAGAACCCGGTGTTGATAATTTCGCCACTCGGTAAACTGAGACAGGTAATCGAATACGTCCGAGGAATTCGTGTGAAAAATGTGAGGGCCATATTTATGAATTAAAATGCCGTCGTCGTTATAATAGTCGTAAGCATTACCCGCAATATGCGGACGTTTGTCGCAGATCAAAACACGCTTTCCAGATCCATTTGCCAATCTTTCCGCGAGCACACTGCCCGCGAAACCCGCTCCTACGATCAAATAATCAAACATAATTACCCCCTTCTTCTTAAAACAAATTTCCTACAACTAAATAACTCAAACACTCGCTCCTGCGGCCTGCTCAGTATTCGCCGCGATTGCGTCATCTATCAACTCAGACATAGCCGCGTAAGTTTTTTCCCACGAAATCGTCGATAGGAATTTATCCGCTTTCGCACGTCGCTGCGAAGCGTCTTCGTTAAGTGATATCTCGATCGCCTCGACAAATTCGTCCGCAGTAGACGCGATCTTCACGAGACCAAGCTCTTCGTAAGGTGTAACGACGTCGCGAATCGGCGTTGAAACCACCGGTCGTCCTGCAGCCAGGTACTCCGGCGTCTTTGTCGGGCTGATGAAGCGTGTCGAATCGTTTATCGCGAACGGCATCATCGCCACGTCCCAGCCCGCGATATAGTCAGGCAGCTCATCGTAGCCCTTGCCACCCAAGTAATGGATATTCCCCGCCCGCGGCAAGTCTTCTTCGCTGATTTTTACCACTGGGCCGATCATCACGAACTGCCAGTCAGGACGTCGCTCCGCGATCTGTCGCAGCAGCTCAATATCTGTTCTTTCGTCGATTACGCCGAAGAACCCGATTCGCGGATGTGGTATCGAGACCTGATCCTGACGATCTTCACTCACTTTCAAAGCGCTCGCAAAATGATCGGCGTCGATGCTCGAAGGAAAGCAGTAAATCGCTTCGTGCTGTTCTCGCTTCACTTCAAATAAACTTCGACCGCCGGTAAAAACCAGATCTGATAGGCCGAACAATTCCGCCTCGCGCGTCTGCAATTCTTCAGGAGCGTTCTTAAATGCCGACAGCTCATCCATGCAGTCGTACACGGTCGCAATCGGAGCCAAGTGATCGCTCCAAGCGAGCATCATCGGTGTATAGTACCAGGCGACAAAATTCTCCAACGACTGATCGCCGATCAATTCCGTAACTAGCCTTTTCAGCAATGCCTGTTCTTCGGCGGATCCGATCCCATGGGGCAAATGAGGAACCGCGACGCGGACTCCCTCCCTAGTTTCGTTTACAACGAACTCGCCGGGGCCGTCGTAATGGACGGGCTCTTCGATGAATAAGACATCGTGCTTCTTCGCAAACCGTGACAATAAGTGTTGCGGTCGCTGAAACACAAAATTCCACCGCAGGTGCGAAAAGCACACGACTCCGTAGCTGCTGGCAGACTTCGACTTGGGGAAAGTTCGAACACTCATATCTTCGAGCAATTTATTCTCCTTGTATCTTTGAATCTGAAGCGAAACGTGTGCCACTCGCTGCCCCAATAGAAGTTCACCTAAGTGTAAGATTTATCATGGCGAAGCACTGCCGTACCGCACACCGAATGCGCATCGGGGTGTATCGCTATGGTACGCGCCTGTCTTGGTTTGTTAACGCACCGGAAGTCGGTGTTTAAAAAAAGAGTACGGGGTGGAAAATCTAGCGAGTGTAAATCCTAAGGACATACGCTATGAGGTTATTTCCGCCCCGCTGGGTCACTGTTTATAACTTAATATTTCAAGGAGCAGAGGTTCAGTACGGCTGAATACCAAATTCAACTTATTTAGTGGATCGCACTGGCTGTGTGCGATTCCCCCGACGAGCAGCCGCACGCGAGACGTTCGATTCCGCCCTTGTCGCTTATAACTAGCCGAGCTCGGCCATAGTCGATAAGATTCTTCTCCCGCAGGCTCTGGGCGATGCAGGTGACGCTCGGCCGATGAACTCCGAGTACCCGTGCGACGTGCTCGTGCGTGATCCTGAATCTATCCCGTCGGCTTCTTCCCTGCAGCGTCAAAAGCCAGCTACAGAACCGCTGCTCGACCGAGTGAAACGTATTGCATACCACTCGCTGCGAAAGCTGTTTGATCTGGTTGTTGATGTAATTGTGAACGATACCTTGGAGACGTCGGTCGGATGCGACTTCGCGTTCGAAGATGTCGCGTCCGATGACCAGCCCAGTTCCGGCCACGCACACTTGGGTACAGTTAGCAGCACGGCACGCACTGAACGCCGATGCGATTCCGATAACACCCTCAGCACCGACGATCGCGACTTCGATCATTCGTCCGTCTTCGAGGATTTGAAATTCAGATACGACCGCGGTTTCAGGAAAGAAGATATTGTCGATCGTATCGTCCTGCTGATACAGGTACTGGTCCTTTGCGAGGTTTACCCGCTTGAAAAATTGCCCAAGCCCAATCAGATGTTCGGGACCGATATTTTGAAGGAATGTATTCGTCGACGTTCTTGTACCGCTGTCTACGAAGGCATCGTAGGCCTGCGATCCGTTTCTGACGCCACTGTCGTGCGGCGCCGGAACGGGGTTGTATGTACGTCCGTTAGTTCTCGATCCAACGCGAATCCGATTTGCTTCTATGTCCATTCTAACTTCTCCCCTTTTTAGGCGGCGCGCCTTATGTCCATGATCACTATTCCGCCCGCGTGATCGTGATCGTTTTCGTAAGCCCGCGTCATGAAGATCTTCGCCCTTACGATTTCCTCTCCGAATAGACCGTTAAACACAAACGTATCGACGGGTCGATCTTCCATGATGAAGCGCCTGAAATGTCGACGAAGATCATCTATGTTCTGACACGGAAAAATATCCCGGAAAAAATCTCTGCCGACAAGCCCATGTTGTGCATCGCGCAGCCCATCGCCGGCTCGGGGACGCGAGTAAAGGATGGTGCCGTCGTCCGCCAACTCGTAGAGACCAA
>JBDTMK010000288.1:0-4550 GCA_039934315.1 Pyrinomonadaceae bacterium
GCACGAGCACGATTCAAGTCGCCGTCGAGCGCGAGGATCGCCGGGAAAAACGCATCGAGTGCACCCGTCGTGGTCTCGGTTCGCTTCCCGGTATTCATGTCCGCGTGACCGTACCAGAGATCTCCGACGATCGCCGGACCGTTCACGTTCTTGCGGCTCATGTTCTCACCTTCGTCGGCAAGATAAGTGTGGATCTTGGTTATCGATTCTTCCCACATCGACTGGCAGTCTTTGTCACCGAAAAGGTGCGAGCACTTCAAAAGGTATTCGTAATAAGAATCGATCTCCGCACTGACGTGGCTGTCGGGGTTCGTCCACTTTCCCGTCTCGACGTTGATGTTCGTACCGACGAGGCCGATGGGCGAGCGGCGTTTGTAAGTCTCAACCAGCGCACGTTTTGCTTTCTCGTAAAAGATCGGTTTCCCCGTTAACTTACTGAGTGTACCGAACTCGATTATCAGCGTTCCGGTCTCCGCAGGATTGGTGACTTCGCCTCGCGTTTTTCCGGTTCGAAGATTTACGTATCGATAAGGCAAGCCGGTCGGTGATTCAAAAACAGGAAGCAAACGATTGCCGAGATCTTCCGCCATGACGAGCAATTTCTTGTCGCCCGTTATCTGATAATTCGAAAGCAGACCGCCAAGCAATCGAATTGTGATCTCAAAATTCTGCACATCGAAATTCTTGTCGAACTTTAGATTCTCGGTGATGTACTTCCGTGTTGCGTCGGCTTCTTTATCGAAGCCCATGATGTACATCGTGTCCAGTGCATCGACAGGCGTCATGAGCAGAGGCTCGGCGTACCAATTGTGAAAAGACTTGCTCAGCGGCTTCAGATCGTCGTTGCCCCAGGCGTATTTCTTGTAGCCATCCCAGGCGTGGCGAAACTCGGTTTTGACCTCCGCAGCCAGGACTTTGCGATCAGTCTGAGCGAATGCACCCGACGCAGTGAACAGACAAAGCAGTCCCGCAAATATTTTGGAGCTTATAGCCATTACAAAATTAATAATTACCTAATTACAGACTTCCCCAGCAAAGTTGTCCGACCCAGACGTTGGTGTTCATCGAAGTAATTATTAATTCGTAATTCCGTGTTTTAATAATTGCTTCTTCACTGACGGCTCGTTACTCACCGATAACCGGCTCTTGTTTTCGCGATCTGCGTCGTTCGGCCTTCCATTGTTTCCTTACGGCAGCAACGTCGAATTTATCTCTTTTCCCATCGCGCATATTCTCGATCTCATGCTGAACCCGGGCGGCGACCAGTCGATATGCTTCGGTATTGGGTACGCCTTCGGTCATCTTGCGAAGATCGTCGTACTCGAGAAAATGTCCGACCTTTGCTCCGACCTTTGCGCCCAGGCTGCTGCCGCTTGGAATGATAGTTCCCTTCGGAAACGCTTCGTACGTTCCCCAGATGTAGATCGGTAAAATACCAATCTTCTGGTTCAACGCAAGATAACCGATGATCGGTTTGAACTCAGCGATCTGACCACTTTCCTGTCGTCCGCCTTCGGGGAATATGAGGGCGTTGTAGCCTTCGTTCAATATTCGCGTCACATGCCGCAGAGACTGCCTTAAACTGCCCGTCCGCTCTATCGGGACAAGCGTCGTGAAATTGTTCATGTACGCTCGCTTGTACTTTGTGTCGAACCAGTAGTCCGCGGCCGCGACAGCGACCGTCTGATCGGCAACGCCGGGCCCAAGCGCCTTTTTAACTAAACCTGTATCGATGTGAGATGTATGATTCGGGGCGACGATAAAATTCACATGCTGCGGCACGTTCGCTTCGCCTTCGATCCGCGTGTCAAGCACGCCCTCGTAGAGTGTGTTCTGTGCGAAACTCACAACCGCGTTCCCGGCTTGGCGGATGATCGATGGGATAACTATATCCTCGTCGTCCTTTTTTTCTTCGGCCTTCGGCTCGTCAGCGAGCCGCTTTGATTTGTCGACACGTTGGACAGCAGTCAAAAGTTCACGGACGCTCTGAACTTCGTTCAGGGTGTCGGGCGACATAACGCGGCCGCCGGCGTCTTCGACCGCCGCCTGCAGTTCGACAAACATCAAGGAATCAAAACCAAGATCGGATAGTTTGTCCTCGACGGCAATATCCGACAGCGGGCGATTTGAAACAGTGGCAACTATCTTCCTGATCCAGAGCGCGTTGTCATCGCCTTTCGATTGGACGACTGCATTGGTCCGCTTCTTCGAACGATCCTCGAGCGCCTGCAGCATCTCCACGACCTCGGGCCGTTTAACTTTTCGGGTGGCGGTGCGCGGCAGCTCGAAAGGCGTGATGTGCAGAATTTTTACCCGTTTGAAAAACGGAATGCCGGCCGACACCTCACGGAAATGCTCTTCGACTTTTTTATTTACTTCGGCACGGGCCAAAGCGATCTCGTGTTCGTAGTCCGGCACGACCAACGAAGCGATCTTCTCGCCGCCGTCGTCGTCCGGCAAGCCGACGATGCTTAGCTCTTTTATGAAACCTGACTTTCCATACAGATCCTCGATCTCATCCGGGTAAATATTCTTGCCATTGGAATCGATGATGACGTCTTTCGAACGCCCGACAATAAAAAGATTTCCATCTTCATCAAGCTTGCCAAGGTCACCCGTCTTCAACCATCGATCCTGCAGAACAGCCTCGGTGGCTTCGTCGTTGTTGTAGTAACCGAGCATCACGTTCTGTCCGCGGGCGATAACTTCGCCGACACCATTTTCGTCGGGATTGTCGATCTTGACTTCGACACCCGGCAACGGCTTGCCGACGCTTCCGCGAAGCAGTTTGTTACCCGGCCTCGCAACCGTGAGGACCGGAGAGCTTTCGGTCAACCCGTAACCTTCGAGCACGGTAAATCCGAGGCCGTGCAGATCTTTCTGCACCTTCTCACTTAGTGCCGAACCGCCCGAGATCAGGTAGCGCATCTTGCCGCCCATTCCCTGATGGATCGGGAAAAAGATGATCGGGCCAAGATTGAACGGCGTGTTATCGCGGATCCATGCATTGAATTCGATAACGTTGTCGGCGAGATCGGCTATCCAGTCGCCTCGTTCTCGCAACCTGGTCTTGATCCGACGATGGAGCATTTCCCACAGCGCGGGCACACCGACCATTCCAGTGACGTGGCCGTTCTCGATCGAGTGTGAGAGCTCTTCGGCCGAAAGCTCGTTGAGATATGTGATCTGAGTCCCGTTCGAGAAGGGTGTCAGGAAGCCTGCCGAGAACTCGAAAGTATGATGCATCGGCAAGACCGACAAAACTCCGTCGGTAAGGTCCATGTTGAGCACCGACGAAAGCATCGAGATCATGTTTGTGAAATTCTTGTGTGAAAGCATTACCGCTTTCGGCTTACCGGTCGTGCCTGAAGTGAAGATCAACGACGCGACCGAGTTCGACAGGATCTTTGCCGGGAGAAGCGCGTTTCTCTGTGCCTCCTCGGTCTCAGAAGGCATTTCAAAGACCTCATCAAAGACCCAAACCCGGGGATTTTGGATTTTGGATTTTGGATTTTGGATTTCGTCTTCGGCCGACGGGGTTGTGCTCTTAGACTCCCCTCCTGTCTTAGGAGGGGCGGCAGCCGCTTCGGCTGACGGGGTGGTGCTGGCGAAAGCCGCAGCTAATTTTTCAGCAAGTTCCGGATTCTCTTCCGCAAGCTTTGGGGAGATGACGATCGCGGAAGCTTCGCCCGCCTTCGCGAAATTGATGATCTCATCGACCGAGCTCGACGGATCTATCGGGATCGCGGTCGCACCCGCCTTCAAAATACCGAAATATGTCATGCCCCATTCCGGCATGTTGTTCGAGAACAGGATCACGCGGTCGCCATGTTGAATCCCCTTTGCAGCAAAAAATCCGGCGGCACGCAGCGTAAGCTCGCGAACATCTTCAAACGTGTACTGCTCCTTTCGCCCGTTGCGTTCGATCCGCATGGCAACGCGAGTCGGAAATCGTTTGACGGAAGTGTCGAACAGATCGAGAAGGTCCTTGTATGTATACGAACGCCGCTCCTGGATCTTCAGGTCCTCTTCCAACTGCGGCAGAACCCATTTCCGCATCCCCGGAAAATGAACGTTCAGCCAGTAGTCGTACCAATCCAGTTTCTCCGGATACCACGGCAGAAGATGCTTTTCCTTGTCCTTGATGATCGAATGCAGCGCCCGAACATTGTCCGAACGATACAGGTACTCGTTGTCGATCATGAACGGCTTGAACATCGCAAATGCATCCATCGTCTCCTGCGTCGTTCGTTCGAAGTCATCGACCGATTTCCTGAGATCAGAGACTATATTCCCGAGTCGCCCTCCGCCCCAGCGTGGGCTCGCTTTGTCCAGAAACTTGTCAGCTCTCTTCGCAATCTTGTTTAGCATCGGAGCAGATGCGAGCTCGTACGTACGCTGTTTTACGGTCTGCGTCTCCACCATGCCGGCGAGCTTGTTTGCGATCTTGCTCCCTGTCTCTTTATCTTCGAAGTGTTGACGCTTGTATAACCCGACGAGGCCGACGATCCGCTTCATATCGTTCGGATTCGAATCACCGGACGACGCCT
>JBDTMK010000289.1:0-4518 GCA_039934315.1 Pyrinomonadaceae bacterium
TCACCTCATCGGTCTTGGATAGACGACCGGGCTCTTATTTCCGTTCCTATCCACGGCACGCACTCCGAAGAAGTAGTTGTCTTTCGAGCGGGCTTTCATCAAAAAGGTAGTCACGTTTCCGACATCGACCGCATCGGTCCATTCCGATGCGGTCGTGTCGCGCCAGACGACCTGGTAACCTGCGAGGTCGGCGTCGGTGTTAGCGTCCCATTTCAATTCCGTGTCGTTCGTTAGCCGTGTCGTGACGATCGCGACGTTCTTCGGCCTCGCAGGTGCGCTCGCCAGGGAAGCGAGCGCGATCAGGTTAACTCGTGCGACGTTTGCTGTGTATTCGAAATCGACGAACTCCGGCGTGTCGCCGTAGAAGACGCCGTTCTCGGTGCGGACGTTCTGATGCTGATGCGTATAGTCTTCGTCGACCTCGGTGATCCGGGCGGCTGTGAAGCCGCGTTCGAGAAAAGGAATGTGATCGCCGCCGCGAAGGTAGCGGTCGCGTCGATATATCATCCACACTTTGAAATTTTTCAGATAACGATCGGCCTGTTCTTTTACGAAACGCGCAAGCTGACGCGATGCCGAATCATTCTCGCCGCCGACACTCCGGCGCGTTCCGGCCTGCTGCTCGGTTTCGTTTGACGGAACACCCTCGCTAAAAACACGGACGCGATTTCGGTTCGGCGAATTCTTCTGCGACGTTACACCGCCGACGATGTCGTTCGTGAACATCCCTTCGATGTCCAGCTTTTTCTCGACCGCCTGCTGGGCGAAATATGTCGCGCCTAGCAATCCCTGTTCTTCACCCGGCACCGTCATGAAAACGATCGTCGCGTCAAATTTCCGCTTCGACATCACCCGCGCAAGCTCGATAACTGTCGCGGTTCCCGACGCGTCATCATTCGCGCCCGGTGCGTCGCACTTCGAATCTGTCGGTGACGTGCACATCGAATCGTAATGACCCGAAACAACGTAAACACGATCGGGATTCGTCGTGCCCTTCAGCGTCGCAACGACATTCGTCAATGTCGTCGGCTCGGGTACCCGGTTGGCTTTCGGCTGGAGAAAAGATTGCTTCTCGACGTTCAGGCAATTTCCGCAGTCTGCAGCTATCTTTTGAAACTCACCGAAGATCCAGTCGCGAGCGGCTCCTACTCCTCGAGTCGGGTTGTCCTGCTCGCTCAACGTATTGCGCGTACCAAACGAGACAAGCTTTCGGATCGTGGCTTCAATATTTTTCGCCGAAACTTCCTTCACCATTTTCGACACCTCGGGGTCGGGCTTTGCGCTCCGCGTCTGGGCAAAACCTGTAATGGAAAAAGTTAGAAAAACGGTGGTGAAAATAATGGCGTGACGTTTCATTTTCTTCTTGATTTCAAGTGGATTCAGCTATATATTTACGGCGAAAAAGTTTCAAAGTACAAATTCTGAAACAGAGGCGGGCACCAGCCTCGAACGTCCTTCGTCTCATTTCGCTTTTTTATTGCTAAGAGAATTTAATCACGAAATGACACGAAGCCGCACGAAATGAAATGTGCCATCTGGAAATTAACGAGCCGTCTTCAGAACTTATTCAGGAAGATCTCAGAACTTTCTAAAGATATCGGCTGCCGACTCGCCTATCGTGTTGTTATAAACTCCGGCGAATCATGTCCCGGAGTGTTGGAGGCAAAAAAATGAAAGCGATTATTTTGATACTAATTCTAACGTCCCTCACTTACGCCCAGAACGGCGGCCATGGATCACACGGCATGCCTGAGAAGAGGGCCGTCACGCTCGATGGCGGACTCGGTAACGTCGATCATCCCGTCACGACAAAAAGTGTAGAGGCACAGAAGTTTTTCAATCAGGGCCTTGCGTATCTCTTTGCGTTCAACCACGCCGAGGGCGTTGCATCTTTCAAGCACGCGGCCGAGCTCGATCCGGAAATGGCGATGGCCTATTGGGGAATGTCGCTTGGTCTCGGTGCCAATTATAACGATCCTTCAAACCCGGAGCGATTTTCTCAGGCTTACACAGATCTGCAGAAAGCGATCGAGCTCGCACCCAAAGCCAGCGAAGCCGACCGCGCATACATCAATGCTTTGGCGAAGCGGTACTCAAAGGATGCGGCCGCGGATAAAACGAAACTCGCGAACGATTACAAAGCCGCGATGGCCGAGGTTGTAAAGCAGTACCCCGATGACCTCGACGCCGCGACGCTTTATGCCGAGAGCATGATGAATCTTCGGCCGTGGCAATTGTGGTCGCTGGATGGCAAACCCGCGGAAGGAACGCTCGAGATCCTTTCCGTGCTTGAAGGCGTAATGAAGCGCAACCCCTATCACACCGGAGCGAACCACTATTACATTCACGCGGTTGAGGCCAGCCCGAACCCGGAGCGCGGCATGGCGGCGGCGATGCGGCTTGGCGGCCTCGCTCCCAACGCCGGACATCTCGTGCACATGCCGTCGCATATCTATCTGCGAACGGGAGATTGGGCTGATTCGGCGAAAAGCAATGATCTCGCGATAATCGCCGACCGCAACTACATCGCCAAAAGCGGAGCGAGCGGCCTCTATCCGTTGATGTATTACAACCATAATCTCCACATGCTGGCGTCGACGCAGGCGGCCCAGGGCAATTACGCGGGCGCTATAAAAGCTGCACGTGAGCTTGAGACGAATATAGGTCCGAATGTCGCAGCGATGCCGATGCTCGAGATGTTTATGCCCTATGCCCTTGTCACGCTTACGCGATTTCACAAGTGGGATGAAGTCATGAAGTATCCGCAGCCCGACTCGAAGATGCTTATCACGACGGCGTTCTGGCATGCGGCGCGAGGCTTAGCGTTGGCGGACACCGGGAAGCCTGCGGACGCCGAAAAGGAACTTGCTGCGCTTCGCGAAACCTCAAAGCAGATCCCGGCGACCGCGACACTTTTTACAACGCCGGTCAGTATCGCTTGGAAAGTAGCGGATGATCTTCTGGTCGGTGAGATCGCTCAAGCGAAGGGTGACCGCAAAGGGGCGATCGCGCTTTTGCGTAAAGCGGTCGAGTCGGAAGCGGTGGTTAATTACGCCGAGCCGCCCGACTGGGATCTGCCTGTACGTGAATCGCTCGGAAGGGCTCTTTTGCGCGATGGCCAGTACGTCGAAGCGGAGAAATCTTATCGTGAAGAGATCGCCCGGCATCCGAAAAACGGCCGCGCTCTGTTCGGCCTCGCGGAATCTCTGAGCAAGCAAGGAAAGGAAACGTCGGCGGCATTTGTTCGGAAACAATTTGAAAATGCGTGGGCCGGATCGGATACGAAACTGATAGTCGATGGGCTCTACGGGAAATCTATGTCCGTTGCAGCCTCCGCGAGATAGGCGTTCGTTCGAGAACCTTGAGAAACCGAAAAAGGAGTTGCTGAGCGTCTTCAGTGGGAGAATTCAACTGCAAGAACACCTGTCGGGGGTTCGATAGGAGCCAAATATCGGTAGCAATCAGCGGTAAAGAAATATCGAGCTCTGTTAGGAGCGACACAAGAGGGATGTCGCTCCTAGCGGAGCTCGAACCGACCGGCGATCGTGTTTCTACCAACTCTTAACGGAGCGGACTTAGGAAATCATCTACCGATTCATCACATCGAACGCCTGCAGACGGCTGCCATCCGCCGAGTAAAGCAAGTTCAACGTTTCATCGGTCACAAACTGCGCATCCGGATCGGAATTTAATATCACTCGCGCGTCTCGGCCGGTGTGGATGTTCACACCGACAAGGCCTTTGCGGTCGAACGGCTTTGGCAGGTCGGTGTAAAAATACATGTAGTTTGAGCGAAGCTCGGCGAGACGTTTTCGACGAAGCAAATAACTCGAAAGCCTTTCCACCTGGCGGACCGGGTCGAGGCGATCGAGAACGCTTTCGCGCACTTCGCTTCCCGACGGTGTGGCGCGATCGATAATGCCACTCGTGATCCTGCCCCGGATTCCAGATGGAGTTATGATCTGCAGATCGCCGATACGGCTAGCCGCACTCGACATCCGTGTAAGCGAGCCGAAGGAATAGATTTGCCGCGTCACGAGATTTCGCGCTGAATTGCTGGCAAGCGTCGTTAGATCGAACGACCCGAACCGCGACTGCAATCCTGACCATCGAAAAGAATTGGCCGCACTCGCCAGGCTGAGGCCGCCGCGTGCGAGACCAATTGCAGACCCCGCTAATCCACCGTACCGAAAATACAGCGCCGTCGCTCGCAGCGCGATGCCGGCGATGATACGAAACGCACCGCGGGCGGGCGGCTTGTGGCGAACACGCCAGATTTCCGAGAGCGAAGCGGGTTTTGAATGCGGAATGCGAAGCGCGGAATGCGGAATCCGCGTCGTATCGTTCATAAATCCCGACCTTCCGTTTTCTGCGAAATGCGCCTTCACGAATTCCGCATTCCGCGTTTCGCCTTCCGCATTCACAGCGGTTTTGCGGTCCGCAACCTTGAAGGCCGCGATCTCGTCCCGCCCGCCGACAACCGCGTCGCCGCGCTCGTTGATCAAAACGAATTGAGCT
>JBDTMK010000290.1:0-4502 GCA_039934315.1 Pyrinomonadaceae bacterium
CGTGCGGCCCAACCGAGGTGGGTCTCGAGGATCTGACCGACGTTCATACGCGAAGGCACGCCGAGCGGATTGAGCACGATCTCGACGGGAGTTCCGTCCGGCAGATACGGCATGTCTTCTTCCGGCAGGATGCGAGCGATCACACCCTTGTTACCGTGACGTCCGGCCATCTTGTCACCGACCGAAAGCTTGCGCTTCATGGCAACAAACACCTTGACCATCTTGATAACGCCCGGCGGCAATTCGTCGCCCTGCTTCAGCTTCGTGATCTTCTCGTCATAAATATCCGAGAGGATGTTGATCTGACGTTCCGTCCGCTGCTCGTATTCCTTGACCTCAGCGGGGACATCGATCGAACCGGCCGAAACTTCTATCTTGCGGAAGAGCTTCGGATCTAGGTCGACCAACAGTTCCCGGCTAAGCGCCGTACCTTTCTTAAGAATGACGTCGCGGCCTTCCTTGAGATCGTCGGTCAGCTTTCGCTTCTCGAACAACTCATAGATACGTTCGTCACGCTGCTCCTGCAGAATGCGAATTTCGTCCTCGAGGTCGCGGCGAAGATCTTCTTCTTCCATTCCCTCGATGTCGAGACTTCGCTCGTCCTTGTCCTGGCCCTTGCGGGTAAAGACCTGAACGTCCACGACCGTGCCGTCGATTCCCGGGGGGCAGGTAAGTGACGCGTCTTTTACGTCGCCGGCCTTCTCACCGAAGATCGCACGAAGAAGTTTCTCTTCGGCCGTCAACTGAGTTTCGCCCTTCGGCGTAACTTTTCCGACGAGGATCGAACCCGGTTTTACCTGAGCTCCGATGCGGATGATTCCCGACTCGTCGAGGTCACGCAGCATGTTCTCTCCGATATTCGGAATATCCCGCGTGATCTCTTCAGGTCCGAGCTTCGTGTCGCGAGCTTCGATCTCAAGCTCCTCGATGTGGATCGACGTGTAGTAGTCATCCTTCACGAGACGCTCGGAAACGAGGATCGCGTCCTCAAAGTTGTAACCGCGCCAGGGCATGAATGCGACCAGCACGTTGCGTCCGAGTGCGAGCTCGCCGCGATCGGTACACGGCCCGTCGGCGATGACCTGGCCTTTCGTCACACGCTCGCCGGCACCGACAATAGGACGCTGGTTGATACACGTGTTCTGATTTGAACGCTTGAATTTCACCAGCGAATAAATGTCCGCCGTCACCTCACGCGAGATCGTTCCGTCGACGCGGTGGTCGGCCTTGACGATGATGCGTTCGGAATCGACGTAGTCTACGACACCGTTACGTTTCGCGATGACGACCGCTCCCGAATCTCGGGCGGCGATCTTTTCCATTCCGGTTCCAACGTACGGCGACTCGGCCCGCAGAAGCGGAACAGATTGTCGCTGCATGTTCGATCCCATCAATGCACGGTTCGCGTCGTCGTTCTCAAGGAACGGGATCAGCGATGCAGCAACTGAAACGAGCTGCTTGGGCGAGACGTCCATGTACTGGGTGTCGGCCCGGTCCGCCGTGATGAATTCACCTTTCTGCCGCGCAGCGTTTCGCTGATTGACAAAGAACCCTTTCTCGTCGAGCTCGATGTTCGCCTGGCCGATGATCCACTTATCCTCTTCCCAAGCCGTCAGGTAAAACGGATACGGCTCGAACTCAGCCTGCTTTCCGCCTTCCTTCGCTAACTTCTTGTTCGCCTTTTCGACCTCTTCGTGCGGGACGTGTTCTCTCGGCTTGAACTTCGTATCGCCGCCGTTGTGGATCTTCACGTACTCGATCACTCGTCCGTCCTCGACCTTTCGATACGGCGATTCGATAAAGCCGAATTCGTTGATCCGCGCAAAGCAAGACAGCGAAGAGATGAGTCCGATGTTCGGGCCTTCAGGCGTCTCGATCGGACAAATGCGTCCGTAGTGAGTCGGGTGAACGTCGCGGACTTCGAATCCAGCACGCTCACGCGAAAGCCCACCTGGCCCGAGGGCCGAGAGACGACGTTTGTGCGTGATCTCGGAAAGCGGATTCGTTTGATCCATGAACTGCGAAAGCTGCGACGAACCAAAGAACTCACGGACCGCAGCCGTCACCGGTTTGGCGTTCACCAGATCTCGCGGCATCGTCGTGAACATGTCCTGCTGGATCGACATCTTTTCCTTGATCGCACGTTCCATGCGCTCGAGGCCGATGCGGAACTGATTTTCAAGCAGCTCACCGACCGCACGAACGCGACGGTTGCCGAGATGATCGATGTCATCCTGGCTGAAGTGCTCGCTGTTCCTCTTCATGCGAAGCAGGTAGTTCACTACTTCGACAAAGTCGCTCGCTGCGAGAAGCGGATCGTTGATCCGGTCACGCTCGGGCCGTCCCATTTTGATGTTGAATTTGAGACGTCCAACACGCGAGAGATCGAACCGGCGCGAATCGAAGAACATTCCTTCGAGAAGGTGGTAAGCCGTCGGCACCGTCGGCGGATCGCCGGGCCGCATCTTTCGATAGATCTCGAGTAGTGCGTCGACCGGTTTGAGGATCGGATCTTTTCTCAAGGTCTGAGCGATGACTTCACCGATCTCATCCGCCTTCGGGAAAAATACCTCAAAGCTCTCAATGCCTTCCTCGATGATCTGCTGTAGCTTCCCAACAGTCAGTTCGGTATTCGACTCGACAATGACCTCGCCCGTTTCGGTATTTACGATATCGTCGACCGCAAACGCTGCCTCGAAATCATTGATCGAGATCTCAACCCGGTCTTTTTTCAATCGACGGAGCTCTGCGATCGCCGACTTCGTGATTTTCTTGCCGATCTTTGTGATCTCTTCCTTCTTGTCCTTAATATCTTCCTCGGCACGCATGCCCGCGAGGTTTGTTACACCCTCCGGCTTTACCGCCAGGTAGACTTTGCCTTTCGAAACGAGGGCCTCATCGATCGTGTAAAAGAGCTTGAGGATGTCAGCGTTCGAATATTCGGCGTTCTTTACGACTTCCTCAAGAATGCTGTCCGACACGGTCTTCATGTCGATCTGCGGCGAGAGCCACATTCCCAGAGCTCTTAAAAAGATCGTTGCAAGAATCTTTCGCTTTCCGAGCCGTGCATGAAGGATTCCCTTCTGGTCGTATTCGAACTCGACCCACGAACCGCGGTAAGGAATGATTTTCGCCAGATATTCGTCGCGATCGCCCTTGAAGAAAACGCCTGGGCTACGGTGAAGCTGCGACACAATGACGCGCTCGGTTCCATTGATGATGAATGTTCCGTTGTCGGTCATCAGCGGGATCTCACCGAAGAAAACGTCTTCTTCCTTGATGTCGCGAATTGTCGAGGTGCCTGTCTCCGGGTCCTTGTCGAAGACGGTCAGCCGGATCTTCACCTTGAGAGGGACGCTGTAGGACATACCGCGTTCCTGACATTCCTGCTGGTCGTGCTTGTGCTTCAAACCTACCGGCTCGCCGCAATTCGGGCAGAGCTTCGGCCGCACCGCATTGAACGTTCCGCAGTTGTTACAAAGAACTTCAGCCGGATTGAACGGGTCGACCTTTATTTTTGAACCGCAGTTTTTACAGTTCGCCCGAAGGTGTTCGAGGCCTTCGAGGTTTCCGCACTTACACTGCCAGTTGCCGATCTGGTATTCGACGTACTCGAGCGTCGCGGTCTCGCGAAAATCAGACACGGGAAAGATCGAACCGAAGACCGATTGCAAACCGATGCTATCCCGCTCTTCCGGGATCAGATCCATCTGGAGGAACCGGTTGTAAGATTCGCGCTGGACCTCAATCAGATTCGGGATCTGAGCGGTCGTATAGATCTTCGAGAAATCGATTCGCTCCGGTGATTGACTCGTCCTACGTCCATGGCCATGTGAATTATTTTGAAGCGGATTATTGATCATATGCGTAAAAAGCCTGGAGAAAAAACCTATTGATTTATCCGTCGATTGTTGTTAGGATTCCCGTGTTATCCGCAGGCTCCCAATAAAATTTCAAGATAAAGACGGCAAATGCGGTCGAGGGTAAAGTCTACCCAGACCGCTTTTCAGCAGTAAATCGCTGCTAGATAAATTTTTCGAGAGTGCCGCAAAAAGACACCGACTCCCATTATCGCGAACCAAAGGATCGCGCCAAAACCGCAAGAAACCCCGATAAAATCTAGGCTTTGACCCGTCCTAAGACGGAAATCGCTACTCAATTAAACTAAATTCCAATCGAACGCTGACGTTAGTTTAACAGCTAGCCCGTGTCGACACAAATATTCTCGGGTTAACTCGGAATCCAGCCTACGGAAAGTCCGTAGAACTGGATTCCGAATTGAAACCCGGAGAATTATTTGACTTCGACTGAAGCGCCCGCGTCCGTAAGCTTGGTCTTGATCTCTTCGGCTTCGTCCTTGGAAACGCCTTCCTTCAGCGCTTTCGGAGCACCGTCGACCAGGTCTTTCGCTTCCTTGAGGCCGAGGCCCGCAACGACTTCGCGTACTACCTTGATGACCGCGATCTTGTTACCGCCGGCAGCCGTCAGGATAACGTCAAACG
>JBDTMK010000291.1:0-4492 GCA_039934315.1 Pyrinomonadaceae bacterium
CTTCGAAGTATTCGCCGCGCCGCACGAGTTTGTCACCCAATTTCAACAATCCGCGAAAATCGTCGCTGTTCACCTGCTGAATGTCTCCGCCGGCAAAAGCGGAAGCCGCGATGGTAACCGTGATCAATCCAAGGGCGAGAAAATGCTTTATCAGGGTAGGACTCCGAACAAAGCCTTTACGAACAGATTCGGGTTGCATAGGTAGCTCCTATCCTGCACGCGGTCTTTAAAGTCACTTCAGGATCTGGCCGGTCTTCATAGACCAGAGCACCAGATCCATCTCGTCAAAATCTATTTTCGTTCGTTCCGTAAGGTCTCTTAACTGATCTTCAACCCTTAGATACGTCGAACGGTTGTTTGGTGGCTTTGGGGCGTCGATTATTTTTAGCTCTGCAAGGCATTTGAGCACGTGTTTGTCGAGAATGGCGTAGCCTTTCAGCCCGATGTTCCGCAGGAAGTGGCTGGCCTCTTTATAACCGAGTCCCTTAATGCCCTTTTCCTTTACAAGCCAATCACGCCTTTCCAACATGCAATCGAAGCCCTCAAGCTTCTTCCTCAACTCAAGATTACAGTGTTCCTTTAGAAAATTACGCGATGCAAAAACGTAACGAGCGCGGGCGTTCGGATAGCGATGCACGCCGGTCAGAGCACTCGCTATCTCCGGCTGGGATCCATGCTTGAGAAATGGACGAACCGCGTCGATCGATCTGAGCCCCATTTTCGCGGAGCATCCTCCGGTAAAAAAGCAGAAGACCATCTCTTCCCAGAGCTGGGCATCCGAGCCTTCTTTCCAGATCATTTCGAATTCGGACAAGCGGCTCTTGATCTCATCCCGCCTCTCCTCGTGGGCTTCTATAACCTTTTCGATCGTCAATGTTTGAGCTGTTTTTTCCACTGGCCTCTAGATTCTATTTCCGGCTATTAACGGGTGTCAACGAATTCCCGCGCTGCGTAGGGTAATTTCATATTCTCGTTGTTTCTGGGTTTTAGCGGCTTTGCGTGAACACCGGTGCAGAGGCTGCTGGGCGGTTGTGCACGCAAAAAGCCGCTAAGACGCAAAGGCGGATCCGATATTACGTCGCCTCTGTACGGAGCAAAACTGAAAGCATCGCGCCGTCTGTTAAATTCATCGGAATGTGACAGTTCTGATGCTAGCAGAAGCCGTCGGAACAAGGATTGAAAAGATGGTAGTTGAACGTGGTATACTGGCCGCAGCCTATCTCACAGGCTTAACAGCCTGTCCCACCTCAACGGCCGAACGAAATAATCGATGAACAGCTTTAGAATCAAAAATCCTTTGTCTTTGTTCATTGTCGCCATGCTTTTCTGCATGTCGGCGTTTGGTCAGACTGCACCTCCTGCTAAACCCCTTTTCCAGGACATTCAGGTTTACAAAGAGCCGGCTCCTTCTGCGACGCCGCTCGTAAAGAAAACGGGCAGCAGTGACGCAGTGATCGGATCGAGCCTGGTTCGATCGTCTTTCCCTATCCTCGCCGACACGCCGATTCCCGGGTATTCCGGAGTGCTTGTAGAAACACTGGAAGGCAATATCGTCGTGGAAAGCATGTCTAATGTAACTTTCAATCCAGCGTCGAATGTGAAGATCGCGACTTCTTATGCGGTCTTAAAAACGTTCGGACCTGATTACCGATTTCCGACGAGTGTCTGGACAGACGGCAGTTACGATCAAGCGACGCAGACGATCCACGGAAACTTGTATGTCTCCGGACGGGATCCGATCTTTGGCTTCGAGCATGCTATTGGTATCGCGGCGGAGCTGAACCGAATCGGTATCCGGACCGTGTCGGGCGATCTTGTCGTCACCGACAACTTCGCGATGAACTACTCAACGTCGCCGACGAGTTCAAGCCAGGCTTTATTCACAACCCTCGATGCGGCAAAGCGTCCCGCCGCGGCATCCCGCGTCTGGACAAATTTTCTGATAAATTCCGGCAGGTCGAATCCGAGTACTGGCTTGCCGACCGTCATGTTTACCGGCAGCGTCTATGTTCAACCGATGCCGAGCAACGCGAAACTTTTATTCACTCACGAATCGACCGCGATGCGCGACATCGTCAAGGTCATGATGTGCTATTCGAACAACTTCGTCGCCGAGCGGTTGGGCGATATGATTGGCGGGCCCTATGCAGTAGCAAGGCTCGTGCAACAGAATGTGGGCGTGCAGCCTTATGAATTTTCTCTCGCTACATCGAGCGGTCTCGGCATTAATCGAGTTAGCCCGGCAGCGATGATGAAACTGCTTCGTGTTCTAAGGTCGGATCTTGCTCGCTACAAGATGACCTTCGCCGATATTATGCCGGTCGCCGGACTTGATCGAGGAACGCTCGAGAACAGATTCGATACGGACTTTTCTTCAGGCAGCGTAATCGGGAAAACGGGAACGCTCGGTCAGACGGATGGCGGTGCCAGTGCTTTGACCGGCGAGATCAACACCCGGAACGGCAAATTACTGTTCGTGATATTCAATCAACGCGGCAATGTCGCGCGATTCCGCAGTTTTCAAAACAGCTACGTGTCGCTCATTCAAGGCCAGTTCGGCGGTCCCGCGCCGGTAGCGTACACGCCTATCTCACTCGACTACCGGATGGCCAAGACGCGCTTTTCGTATCCTGGACGCATGGCTGCGCACAACGACTAACTTTTTATTAAACGCAGAGATGCGAAGAACGCAGAGGAAGTTTTACAGTCTTCCTCTGCGTTCTTCGCATCTCTGCGTTAGAATCTCCGTTAACAACTGAGGACAATGAACGACATCGAAAACGAGCCGCCCGAATCCGAACAGCCAGAAGAGGTCGCCAGCCCAGCATCTCACGAAGAAGCAATCCAGTCCGATAAGCTTAAGGCCTCGAAACAGCGGAGCGTTGCACGCTCGGCTGGCATCGTTTCGATAGCCGTGATGTTCTCGCGCGTTCTCGGGCTTGGCCGGGAAATGGTGTTTGCGCATTTCTTCGGCACCGGCTTTCTCAACGACGCTTTCCAGCTCGCGTTTCGCATCCCGAATGTTCTCCGCGATCTGTTCGCGGAAGGAGCTCTTTCCGCGGCCTTCGTAAAGGTCTTCACGGATTACCAGATCAACAAAAGCGAGCAGGAAGCATGGCGTCTTGCCAGTCTGGTCCTTAACGCTCTCGCCGTCGTCCTTAGCATTGTTACGATCGTCGGCATTTTATTGTCACGTCAGTTCGTCAACCTTATCGCCGAGGGTTTCTCACCCGAAAAAGCCGCACTTGCCACGACGCTCACGCAGATAATGTTCCCTTTCATTCTGCTTGTCGCGCTCGCCGCAGTAGCGATGGGCGTGCTCAACACGAAAGGCGTTTTCGGCATTCCGGCTTCGGCGTCGACCGTTTTCAATATTGCTTCGATCGCTTTCGGCCTTGTCTTCGCTTACTGGCTGAGCGGAGGCTCATGGGTTGCATCCATGGATGAAAACGTCGTCCCAGACGGAGCAGCACAGTGGGCGATAATCGGCATGTCGATCGGGACATTGATCGGGGGCGCAGCACAGTTCCTGATGCAGCTCCCATCGCTTCACAAGGTGGGATTTCGATTCTTGCCGATATTGAGTTTTACCGATCCAGGCGTCAAGCGCGTCATGAGGCTTATGGGCCCGGCGATATTGGGGACATCTGCGGTACAGATAAACGTGCTCGTCAATACCTTTTTTGTTTCGGGGATCGATCACGGAATTTCCTGGCTCGGATATGCCTTCCGGCTGATGCAGTTTCCGATCGGCATTTTCGGTGTGGCCGTTGGTACGGCGTCCATTCCAGTTCTGTCGCGGCTCGCGGCAGAAGGCAGGACAAAAGATTTTCGCGATACCCTTTCATCCTCGATGAATCTTGTATTTCTGCTTACACTGCCTTCGGCCTGCGGCTTGATCGTTCTGGGAGAACCGATAATCCGGCTTCTTTATTTGCATGCCGGCGGTGCCTTCAAGGAAGCGGACGTTCCGATGACGGCATGGGCGCTAAGCGGCTACGCGATCGGCCTTACCGGTTATGCGGCGATAAAAGTTTTGTCACCGGCGTTCTATGCGATGGATGACGCAAAGACGCCGATGCTGGTCGGGGTCGCGTCGATTCTCGTAAACGGGATCGCATCCTACTTTTTCATGAGCTGGCTCTCAACGGTGTGGGTGACGGACGCTCGACCGCATGGCCTCGGACACGTCGGTGTCGCGCTCGCGACATCCGTTGTCGCGATAGTTAACTTTGCCGCGCTCGCACTCATCATGCGCTCGCGCATCAAGCGAATAAATGGACGCAGCATCCTGACCGGGTTCGCGAAGATCGCAGCCGCTTCGGCGGTGATGTCTGTGGTTTGCTTCTTCAGCCTTCGACTTCTGGAATCTAAGTTCCCTATCCACACCTTCTCGGTGAAGCTCGCCGAGGCATTCGTGCCGATCGCGCTTGGCGGAATTTGTTTTGTGATAATGGCGAAGCTCCTTCGCGTCACCGAGCTCGAGCAGCTT
>JBDTMK010000292.1:0-4482 GCA_039934315.1 Pyrinomonadaceae bacterium
GAAGAAGTATCCGAACGTGAAGATCGAATACACCAGTGCTCTCGGGTACCTGAATATGAAAGAGGTGCTGAAGGATTATCCCCAGCTAACCGATTATGCGATCGAGGCTTCGAAGCGTGCTGGCGTAGTTTCAGAGCTTCGTCCTATTCGCGGCGGCACCGACGGCTCTAACCTCACCGCCCGTGGTCTGCCGACGCCGAATCTATTTACCGGTGGACATAATTTTCACGGCAAGTTGGAATTCAATTCTGCAAAAGGTTTGGAGAAGTCGACCGACACACTCGTCAATCTTGTCCAGATCTGGGCCGAGAAAGGCGGGAAATGAGGAGACAGGAGACAAGAGACAAGAGACGGGAGACGAGAGACAGGACATCGAGACCCTAACGAGTAGCCGTCCACCTCCTGTCTCCCGTCTTGTATTCCTCAGTCCACTGGAAATAACGGATAAGTCGCCAACGGCCCGGTCACGAGTCGCTTCTTTATAAAGGTGCCGAAATGCTTTGGATCCACAAGGTCGGGATGCGAGTCCGAAGTGTATTCATGATCAGTCATCATTCCGAGCCGATTCGATCGATACGAATCCGTCACCATCTCGCATCTCCCGGGACGGACTGCCGTGCGTAATAAAAGTCGTCACACTGTCTACGCGGAAAAGATCGGCAAAATGGCTCAGCCGGAACTATGGGGCGGGTACCGGCCGATAAAGTGCCGGGAATTTGATCTTCAGTTCTTTGAGTTTAGGCAGGTCGTTGTAGACGATGTAAGGATCGTCGGGATTACGTTTCAGGTAATTCTGATGGTGCTCTTCGGCTTCAAAAAATCCGGTGAGGGGTGTTACCTCTGTCGCTAACGGCTTATCGAACGCTTTCGAGGCATTGAGCGCAGCTATGAAGGCGTCGGCAGATTTCTGTTGGTTCTCACCTGAATAAAAGATGGCGGATCGATACTGGGTTCCCGTGTCGGGGCCTTGCCGATTCACTTCGGTCGGATCGTGGGCGACGACAAAGAAAACATTCAGCAGTTGTTCATAGGTCACCTTCGCCGGGTCGAATCTTATCTCGACACTTTCGGCATGCTTCGTTGCTCCGCTGCTGACGTCTGCATAATCCGCTGTTTCTTTCGCCCCTCCGGCGTAGCCCGAGCGGACCGCGATGACACCCTTGACGTGTTCAAAAACGGCTTCGACACCCCAGAAGCACCCCCCCGCAAATATGGCTTTCTGCTCGGCTGCGAATGTCGAAATCGCAAACGTACCCGTTAGAACAACCGCGGCGATCAAATAACGAAGAATTTTTCTCATAAACCTGTAATTCCCTTTTCCGATACTTTTATTCGATAATAACGCTTAAACGGATTTACCGTACGACAGACTTTCTTCTCTGTCGCTCAAAACAGACTAGAATGCCTGTCCAGGTTTTATGCCCAATTCATTTGACTCGCCCCGAGCACCCGAACCTGTTGGCCTGTATCCACACGCCCGCAGGGTCGGAAACCTTCTTTTTCTTTCGGGAGTCGGGCCGCGCGAACGGGGATCAAAACGGATTCCGGGTGTCGAACTCGGCGATGGAGGTGAAATCGTCTCATACGATATCCAAATCCAGTGTCGATCCGTCTTTCAAAATGTGCGTTACATTCTCGAAGACTCCGGTTCTTCATGGGACAAGATCGTCGATGTGACCGTGTTCCTGACGAACATGAAAGACGACTTTGCCAAATATAACAAGATCTACGCAGAATTCTTTTCCGACAACAGGCCGTGCAGAACGACGGTTGAGATAAGTTCCCTTCCGACGCCGATAGCGATTGAACTAAAAGTTATCGCGACGATCGATTAGGTAGTTAAAAAAGGAGAATCAGATGATTGCAGCAGAAACAAAAGCGATCGCAACGAAAGGATTTGCGACACACGGGCCGGAGGCGAAGTTCGCTCCGTTCGAATTTACAAGACGCGAGGTCGGGCCCAAGGATATCCTGATCGATGTCGAGTATTGTGGTATCTGCCATTCGGATATTCATCAGGCGAAGGCGGAATGGGAGCCGATGTTTCCGTCGATGTATCCGATGGTGCCGGGGCACGAGATCGTCGGCCGCATCTCGCAGGTCGGAAGTGAGGTAACCAAGTTCGAAGTCGGCGATGTTGCGGGGATCGGCTGTTTTGTCGACTCGTGCCGCGTGTGCCCTTCGTGCACGACCGGCATTGAACAATACTGCATCAAGGGATCGGCGCAGACTTACAACAGCACCGAGATGGACCGGAAGACGCCGACCTACGGCGGCTACTCGAACAAATACGTCATAGACGAACAGTACGCGTTGAAAGTAAACGCTGGCGGCGATCTCGCGGGAGTTGCTCCTCTTTTGTGTGCAGGTATAACGACCTATTCACCTCTCAAACGTTGGGGTGCTGGCCCCGGCAAGAAAGTCGCCATCGCGGGTCTCGGCGGTCTCGGCCACATGGGGGTGAAGATCGCGGCAGCGATGGGTGCGGAAGTTACCGTGCTCAGCACATCGCCCTCGAAAGAGGCCGACGCACGGAAACTTGGAGCCACCAGCTTTCTCAACATCAAGGATGCGGGAGCGACGGCAAACGCCGCTGGCAGTTTTGACTTGATCCTCGACACCATTTCCGCGAACCATGATTACGGCACCTATCTTTCGCTTCTCGGGCTGAACGGTGTGATGGTGATCGTGGGCGTACCGACGGAGCCGACGCCGCTAAATGCGTTCTCGCTGATCGGCGGCAACAAGGCGCTTGTCGGATCGCTGATCGGCGGTATTCCCGAAACTCAGGAGATGCTCGATTTCTGTGCGGAGCATGATATCAAGTCCGATGTGGAGGTCATCTCACCGGACCAAATTGAAGAAGCATATGACCGAACGGTGAAAGCCGATGTTCGGTATCGGTTTGTTATTGATATGAAAGGTTGAAAGGCGAAAACGTGAAAGGGTGAAAAGGTGGAACTCGACTTCGCCTTTTCGCTTTTCACATTTCAAGTTTTTACCTTTTCACTTTTTCACATTTCAACTCTTCCACTTTTTTATGAGATACGTCGCACTGCTTCGCGGAATCAACGTCGGCGGGAACGTGATGATCAAAATGGCGGATTTGAAATCGAGCTTTGAAAAACTCGGTTTGAAAAACGTCGTCTCGTATATCAATAGCGGCAATCTCGCGTTCGATTCGGCGAAAGCGACGGAAGAAAAGATCTGTGCGAAGATCGAGAAAATAATCGAAGCGGATTTTGGAAAACAGATCCCGGTGATGATCCGCGATCAGGCGGCAATCAAGGATGTCCTCGACCACGATCCGTTCAAGGGTCAGTACGAAACTCACAAACAGATGCACGTCCTGTTCATGAAGGAGACGATGCCGAAAGAGAAACAGCAGCAGTTGACCGCCGCTCAGACCGACGATGAGAAATTTGAGATCCGCGGGCGAGAGATCTTCGCACTGCTAAAGGCCGGCGTCGCCGACAGTTTGCTGGGTAAGGGGTTCATCGAGAAAAAACTGAAAGTCGCGACCACCGGACGCAACTGGCGAACGGTCGAGAAGCTCGCGGAGTTGTAGCGATGGAGATCGTACACGCCACTTCGAATGACGTTGCCGTCATCTTCGATCTCTACGACAAGGCCGTTGCGTTTCAGAAGACGGTATTCGACAAAACGTGGCTCGGCTCCGATCGCGAACTTGTCGACACGGAAATCGCGGAATGTAGACTCTGGAAGATCGTCGAAGATGGTGAGGTCGCCTGTATCTTCTCAGTCGCATACGCCGATCCAATTATCTGGGGTGAGAACTCGCACGAGTCGGCAATATACATTCACCGCATTGTTACAAATCCCGAGTTCCGCGGAAAGGGATACGTTCGATCGGTCACCGACTGGGCTCGCGAACACGCCCAAGCAAATCGGATACGTTTCGTCCGCATGGACACGTGGGGCGATAATCAAAGATTGATAGACTATTACCAATCATGCGGTTTCAAGTTTCTCGGGCTGACGACTCCGGCGGAGTCGCGGAATTGATTTGAGTTTGTTTGAGATCGATTTGGGGGGTAGCTCTTAGGCTTTCTTTGCGTCTTTGCGTGAAAACAAATCGGGTTTTCACGCAAAGACGCAAAGAAGAAGTGGCAGAAGCGAGGAACCTGTTTTGAGGCAATGATCAGACGACCTTTCAATTTTAAACAATGGATCGACGAACACCGGCACTTGCTCAAACCGCCGGTCGGTAATCAGTGTGTGTACGCTGACGACGATTTCATCGTGATGGTCGTTGGCGGTCCGAACTCGCGGAAAGATTATCACTGGGACGAGGGCGAGGAGCTCTTCTATCAACTTGAGGGAGATATCAAAGTCCAGATCCAGGAAGACGGAATTGGGCCAGCCCCCTCGCCCGGTCATCACCTGCACGGCGTTCATGTAGATCTGGTCGATGTCCGGGCGCTCCTCCCGGTCCACCTTGACACTGATGAAATTCTTGTT
>JBDTMK010000293.1:0-4463 GCA_039934315.1 Pyrinomonadaceae bacterium
GTCCCTGACAAAATTTGTGCAGGGCGCTTAAGGGTTCGATCATTTTGAAAGCTATCTGATCGGGTCGGTGATCGAGCTGACCGGCGGCACCCACGCGGCAAGAGCGCCAGGGGAACGACTGGAGCGCAGGCATCTTGCCCGCATGAGTGCGAAGCACGAATTATCGATTGTGTTTGTAGAATCATGGGCACGTGACGGCGCTGAAAGACGCGGCGTTTGCAGGCAGGGGTGCCTCCCCTCCAGTCGGTTTGTTACACTGTCGGCATGAAATTCCCGCGGCTGATGACGTACGTACCGACCTGGAAAAATGCCGCACTTGCCGTCCTCTCGGCCGTCCTGCTGATACTCTCTTTTCCCGATTTTGAATTTTCTTTTCTCGCGTGGTTTTCTTTGATTCCCCTACTTTGGGCTGTCGAGCGCGAAAACGAATCCGCTGCGCGTTCATTCGTACTCGGATGGCTGTGGGGTTTTGTTTTCTTCAGCGGCACGTGTTGGTGGCTGACGTTTGCACCCATTAACTACGCAGGCTTTCCGTCTCCCATCGCATACCTCCTATTGTTTTGCGTAACCGCGATAGTCGGAATTTTCCCCGCTATATTTGCGGCAATACTATCGACTTTGCGTCGTCGCTTCGGCTCCGTAGCGTTTCTCGCGGCGCCATTTGTTTGGGTGTTCACTGAATTCCTGCGTTATTGGGTGACCGGAAATAATTGGAATTCGATCGGATATTCTCAGTTCACGAACGAGGGATTTCTCAGCTGCGCTGCTACAGGCGGAGTCTTGTTGTCGAGCTTTTTAGTGGCTGTTCTAAATGTTTTCTACGGGGTTGTTCTCTATGTCATCGGTCTTTGGTATGGGCGAGGCATTCGTCAGTTTTTCAACAACGTTCTAAAGGTTCGGAACAATCAACCAGCGCAATTCATGGGAACGGTTGATCAGAAAGATGCCATATGGACCCAACGAATCGTTGTCGGATGGTTAGCTCTTCAGGTCATAAGTTTTGTCTGGTCGCTGTTGGAAACGCCAAAAACGGTCCCGGCTGGTAGGCCTACTGAATCCGTAGTCGTTGCCATCCAACCTAACGTTCCGATGTCGGGCCTCTCTGAAGAGAAGTGGAGATCTCTCCGTCAGAAACATATCGAGCTCTCCGAATCCGCTCTCAAACAACTGACAACCGACAGCCGAAAACTGACGACGGTTATTTTCCCCGAATCGCCGATGAACTTCATGTTCGAGGAAGACGAAGAATTCAGAGACTTCGTCCACGCATTCGCGGCAAAAAATAATGTCAATGTACTCTTCAATTCCGCGGAGCCCGATGGCTCGAACAATAAGTATTTCAACTCCGCAGTGCTCGTCGGTCCCGACGGAAAGGAGATCGCTCAGTATGATAAGATTTACCTGCTCCCGTTCGGTGAATCAGTACCTGCCCCCCTTCAAGCTATCGTTCCGGCGTTTGTAGGAAGTTTTTCCTATGGTAAGGAATATGATCTGTTGCCCGTAGGCGATGCCCAAGCGGGGGTGATGATCTGCTTCGAATCGCACTTCGGCGAGCTGTCTCGCGAATATGTTCGAAACGGGGCCGACGTACTGATCGAGATGACGAACGATGGTTACCTCGGGCCGACACCGGTGCTGCGGCAGCACCTCGCAAATGCCGTGTTCCGCGCGGTCGAAACGAATCGGCCGGTGGTGCGTGTTACTAATGTCGGGATCACCGCCTATATAAATGAAAGCGGCGCGGTGCTCGACGCGACGCAAGGTTACACGGAGGACACGCGTGTGTGGAAGGTAGCTAAGTCCGATCGCACGCAAACATTTTATGTTAAATACGGTGACTGGTTCGCTTGGCTGTGTAGTATAGTTACCCTCGTTTTGCTTTCTCTCACGTTCAGACCTAAGAAATAAAAATTTGTATGAGCAGGGAGACGCGTCGTCACATTTTGGCAGAGCCGTTCGGGGTGACGCCCGAGAGAATGTTTGAGGTACTTACCTCGCCCAGCGCGATCCGCAGCTGGTGGGGAGCCTCGTCGGTGGTTATCGACGCAAGGGAAGGCGGAAGCTGGGTTACCGGCTGGGGCGAAGGCGACAAAGAGAATGACTACGTAAATTCATTTGCAATCGTTGCATTCGATCCACCAACGCGGATGCTTCTAGGGACGGGAAAATATTACACTGGCAACAACTGGCCGATCAAGACGAACATGACGACGGAGTTTCTGATCGAACGACAGCCCGAGGGCTGCATATTGAAGATCGTTCAGGAACTGGCTCCGGCGGACCCGCTGCTCGACGACTCTTTCGACGCATGCGTCGCCGGATGGCAGAATAGCTTTGAAGGCATACGAAATTACTTGCACAATAATCCGGCTTAGTAAGACCTATGGAATTATCCGAACTGCAGTCAAAACACGAAGAGATCAAAGAGAAAGTTACCCAACTTGGGAGGTTTCTTTGACGTTCCTCACAAGCAATCCGAACGCGATAAGCTAGAAAAACAGATCTCTGAACCCGGGTTTTGGGATGATTCAGAAGGTGCCCAGAAAGTAATGGGCAGGCGAAGCCGTATCGAAAGAGCACTGCAGCAGCAAAAAGATTTCGAGACTGGCGTGTCTGACGCCGAAGTACTTTTTGAATTTGCTGCCGAGGATGCCGGATCAGCCGCCGAGCTTCAGACTCTCATCCGCAAGCTCGAAGCCGAAGTCTCAGCAGCCGAGATCCAAACTCTGCTGGCGGGAGATACGGATGCGAACAACGCGATCTGTTCCATCCAGGCGGGAGCCGGTGGAACCGACGCTCAGGATTTTGCGCAGATGCTTCTTAGAATGTATCTGCGGTGGGCCGAGCGAAAAGGATTTAAGGTCGAGATACTCGACGAGCAATCGGGAAGCGAGGCCGGGATCAAATCCGCGACGTTCCGCGTCGAAGGCGATTATGCATATGGCCTGCTGGCGACCGAAGCCGGCGTGCATCGTCTCGTCCGCATCTCGCCCTTCAATTCAGGCGGCAGCCGCGAAACAAGCTTCGCGTCGATGTTCGTTTCGCCGGAGATCGACGAAAATATCGAAGTCGATATTCAGGACAAAGACTTACGGATCGACACCTACCGCTCTTCTGGAGCGGGCGGGCAGCACGTGAACGTTACGGACAGTGCGGTTCGGATCACGCATCTGCCTACGAACATCGTCGTGACGTGTCAGAATCAGCGATCGCAGATCCAGAATCGGGCCGTCGCGATGCAGGTCCTGCGATCCAAGCTCTACGAGGTCGAGCTGGAGAAGCGCCGAGCTGATTCTGCAGATCTCGAAGCGACAAAGATGGATATCTCGTTCGGGTCGCAGATCCGCAACTATGTCCTCCATCCTTACCGATTGGTGAAGGATACGCGTACAAAATTTGAAGTCACCGACGTCGACGGCGTCCTTGATGGAGAGATAGATGACTTCATTAAGGAGTTTTTGTTATATAAGAAAGGAGTAACTAGTGAATCGTGAATAGTAAATAGTAATTGTCCTCACGATTCATGTTAATTGCTCGAACGCCTCTATTCACCATTCACGATTTACGATTCACGATTCACGAATGAAGATTTGCCCATCATGCAAAGAGACCTATAAGGACGACGACTTGAATTTCTGTCTGTCCGACGGCACTACCCTGATCAAAAAGAAGACGGGCGTGACGACGCGTCACTCGCGCCTGAACGAGATCATCTCGGTCGTGTTGCTCGCGGTTTCGGTTCTCATCTTTCTTTGCCTGATCTCGTATAACCCGAGCGATCCGACATTCAACACAGCTTCTTCGCAAAAGGTGCAGAACTGGATCGGTGTCGTCGGAGCAAATTTTGCGGAAGCTTTATTCTCCGCCGTCGGGCTGGTCGCATATATCTTTCCAGCTTTGCTGGCCCTAATCGCCTGGCGGGTTTTTCAGTCAGAAAGCCTTCGCCCGCGCGTGAGTCAGATCATCGGATTTTCCTTATTCGTCGCTTCGGTCGCGGCAATTTCGAGTTTGATCGGATGGCATGGCGGAATGCTTGGGGCGTTAATAACCACCTATACGGTTCGCTTGCTAAGCACGGTCGGCGCCACTGTCTTGCTGTTCGCACTTGCGACAACTTCGGTGCTTCTCATAACGAATTTCACGCTAACGTGGGCGTTCGCTCACTTCGAAGTCGGATGGGAAAACCTCAAGATCCATTTCGCGGAATGGAAAGCGAAGAGACGCGAGGCAAGATCCGAGCAGATCAACCTTGCAAAGGAACGGCAGGAAAAGCGTCGCGGCGCACGAGAAGAAAAAGTGTTGGTGGACTCGCCTACTATATCGATTCCTGAATCTCGAAAAACTAAGGCGAGCAAGTCCCTTGAATTGGCGGCGGCCGCAGCGGGAAGCTCGATAGTGCAAAACCCGTTCGAGACATCGAATGTAGTCCAGGAAGAATTATCGACACCGCCATCGATCACTCC
>JBDTMK010000294.1:0-4458 GCA_039934315.1 Pyrinomonadaceae bacterium
AGAAGTCGAGCAGGTCCCCACGGCGCGTATGCCATATCACTTCATCGTCATGGAGAAGATCTTAAGTTAAGGGAACCTGGATGAGATCTTCGCCTCTAATTATTTCATGAGACGAATCTATTCTCGTATGCGAATTGCGTTGATGACGTTCACGCTCGGGCTGGCGTCCGTGTGGATCGCGGATTTGATTGGCTTTGCCAAAGTTGATGTCATCGTCGAGCTCCCGGCCTCTCGATCCGACGAAGTTCTGTTCGTTTTCCCAATCGCGCAAAAGTTTATGCGAGAAGAAAATCGCGTTTGCGTCCGCTTCTCTAACGCGAGATGCCGATGCTTTTCCCCGGCGAGATAGAGCCGTCGTTTCGTAAAGGCCGCCGCTACCTTCCTTTTTGTCACTAGTCGACAAATTGTTCTTGCCTGCAGCTTCAATGAACCACAAACAAGATTCCGTCGTATAACTCGTGTGCTAACCTGAAACTCGAGAACCGAAAATGAATTGTCCAAATTGTGGAAAAGAGACTTTTGCTGACCAGCAGTACTGTCGCTCTTGCGGCGTCGAATTAACGGACGGACGGCGAAGATCGTTCAACCCTCAGGCGTGGGGACTGTTTGCTCTGATGCTTATCTTCGGCGGCATGCTGATCGCGATGGGCGCGAAAATCTGGGCTGTGAAGTGGCTTCTGTTTACGGGGCTCGTTATCACGTTTGGCGGGATGTTCTGCATCGCGGCGTTAGGACTGCTGGGTCAGACGCGCCGGCGGAAGCCGAAACCGATGCCATTCTCCGCCGGGCGGCAACCTGAAATAGCTCGTGCCGACACTACGAATAAACTTCTCCCGCTGGGCGAAAACGATTTTATTCCGAGCGTTGTCGAGGACACGACGGAACTTTTGAAGACTCCTGCGGTTCCACCCGCTAGGCGATAGGGGCTGAAATCGGGGATCCGTACGAAAGCGTCCCACTTCGGATCGTTGACGAACGCGGGATGGCTGACGACTTCACTCCCCCGCCCTTTCGAGCCAATTGATAGTCATCTCTTTGTCATCCGGACGGAGGCGAACAATTGCCTTCCAAAAAGGATCGACCGATCGCGAACCTGGGGTCTCGCATGCGCGTTCAATTGAGAAATTGAAAAGCCTCGCAGTGTTGTTGCGAGGTTTTTTTGTTTGTGCGGTATCCGTAACAAATGGTGGCGGGTGATTTTCACATTTCTTTTCTTTGCGTCTTTGCGGCTTCGCGTGAACACCGCTTCCGGGCGGCGCGACAGTTCTTTTTCACGCAAATCCGCCAAGGCGCAAAGCTGAATCGCTGATCGTCTGGACACCACCTGAGTTGAAGCTGACCTACTGCTTAACAAAGACTTAACTAGACTCGCGGCTGGTCAATGGAATAAACTCGCTCCTTCACAAAAAATATTCCCGATCACAGGCGCTCCTACGCATTGGAGAGTTCACGATGTCGCACAAGTTTTTTGATCTGACATTCACGCCAAGCGTAAAGCGCGCCCAGGAACACTTCGGCACGCGGCGGAATTACGAAAGGTTCGAGGGCGGCGAACCTGACTTTCACGGGCTCACCGAAGCGGAGGTTGAATTCATCGCCGAACGCGACGGGTTTTATCTCTCGACCGTCGGCGAATTCGGCCAGCCATACGTGCAGTTTCGAGGAGGGCCGGCTGGCTTCTTGAAGGTGCTTGACTTGACGACGCTCGGCTACGCCGACTTCGGCGGCAATCTTCAATACATCAGCACCGGGAATCTGGCCGCTAATGATCGGGCGGCTTTGATCCTGATGGATTATGCGAACCAGCGACGGCTAAAAATTCTCGCGCGAGTGGAGATCAGTGACGCGAAAGACTCATTGGAAATGATCGCGAAACTGAAAATACCGGGCTACAAAGCGAAGATAGAACGGGCGGTCATCCTGCGTGTCGAGGCTTTCGATTGGAATTGTCCGCGACACATCACGCCGCGGTACACGGTCGAAGAAATGCGCGAAATAAATCAGCCGCTCTACGAGCACATCGAAAAACTCGAAACGGAGATTGAACAGTTAAAAAAGCTCCCACATGTTACTGAGGCAATTTAGATAAGAAGGAGAATTACGATGCCAACAATCACCACACGCGACGGAGTTGAGATTTTTTATAAGGATCAGGGAAAAGGGCAGCCGATCGTTTTCAGCCACGGCTGGCCGCTGAGCTCGGACGATTGGGACAAACAAATATTTTTCTTTGTGAACGAAGGTTTTCGCTGTATCGCTCACGACCGGCGTGGACACGGGCGCTCGCAGCAGACATGGGAAGGGAACGACATGGACACATACGCCGACGATCTTGCGGATCTGACGAAGGCGCTTGATCTCAAGGACGCGATCCACGTCGGGCACTCAACCGGCGGCGGCGAAGTCACGCGATACATCGGGCGGCATGGAACCGACCGCGTTGCGAAAGCTGTGCTTCTCGGCGCAATTCCGCTGCTGATGCTAAAAACTGAAGACAATCCGGCTGGGCTTCCGATCGAAGTGTTCGACGGATTTCGCCAGGCGATGATCGACGATGTCGGACAATTTTATTATGACGTCGCGAGCGGCCCGTTCTACAACTACAACCGTCCCGGTGCGAAAGTTTCGCAGGGGGTTATCGACAACTGGTGGCGCCAGGGGATGATGGCCGGATTCAAGCCCGCGTACGACTGCATCAAGGCGTTCTCGGAGACGGACCTGACGGAAGATCTGAAAAAGTTCGACGTCCCGACGCTGATCATGCACGGCGACGACGATCAGATCGTACCGATCGCCGATTCAGCGATGCTCTCGTCGAAGCTCGTTCCCGGAGCGACACTCAAAGTCCAACCGGGATTTCCGCACGGAATGTGCACGACCCATCACGCAACAGTAAACGCGGATCTCCTTGAATTCTTCCGCGCGGAAAAATCTTTGCCTTCGACCGCTGGCTAGACCGATAGAATAGACATGGCCTCGCCGATCCGGCGGGGCCTTTCCGATTTCATGACTCGTCGATTCTCCTTGCCTTAAAGCCTCCCCGTTATATACACTAGGCCGTCATCCTTCCATTACAGATCAATTTACGGAGGTAATTCCTTTGCTAGGAAAGACCATCTCGCACTATAGAATCACTTCGCAGCTTGGCGAGGGCGGCATGGGTGTCGTCTACGAGGCTGAAGACACGACGCTCGGCCGCCATGTCGCGCTGAAATTCCTCACGCCGGCGATGGCAGGCGATGAAAATCTGCTGCAGCGTTTCCAGCGCGAGGCTCGCGCCGCATCGTCGCTCAACCACCCCAATATTTGCACTATCCACGGGATCGAGCAGGAAGACTCCGATCACTTCATCGTCATGGAGTTGCTCGACGGTGAATCGCTGGCCGACCGCGTCAGACGAGGGCCGATGGATATCGATTCGGTTCTGAGGCTTGGGATACAGATCATCGATGCACTTGAATCTGCGCATTCGAAAGGGATCGTCCATCGCGATCTGAAACCGGCGAATATTTTTGTTACTTCCCGCGGCCAGGCGAAGATCCTCGACTTCGGCCTCGCAAAGTTCGATAAGAATCGGCACGACCCGTCGTCCAATATCGCGACCGCGATCGCCGATAATCTATCGACTGCGGGTTCGACAATGGGAACCGTCGCGTATATGTCGCCCGAACAGGCGCGCGGGGAGATCACTGACGCGAGGACGGATCTTTTTTCTATCGGCACCGTCCTTTACGAAATGGCAGCCGGTGCGATGCCGTTTCAGGGCGAGACTTCAGCTGTCGTGTTCGACGCGATTCTGAATCGACAGCCAACGCCGCTGAGTCAGGCGAATCCGGCGATCCCGGCCGAGCTTGGGCGCATAATCGAGCAGGCTCTCGAGAAGGATCGTGACCTTCGATTTCAAAGTGCGACCGAGCTCAAGACCGGTCTCAAACGTTTGAAACGCGATCTCGATTCAGGAAAACATTCGGGTGAATCAAATATTCATCTCAGCCGCGCACCGCAGAGCGTTCACGAACACTCGATCGCGGTGCTGTATTTCGAAAACCTAAGCGGGATGAAAGAGGACGAGTATCTCCGCGACGGAATTACCGAGGACATCACAACCGAGCTCTCGAAAATAAAGCGTCTAAGAATCTTCTCGCGTGCGATGGTTTTAAATTATCGTGACAAGTCGGTGACTGCCGGCCAGGTTGGAAAGGAGCTCGGCGCATCGTACGTGCTTGTTGGAAGTCTCCGTCGCGCCGGGTCGCGTCTCAGGATTAACGCGCAGCTCGTTGATGCCTCGACGGATTTCCCGCTCTGGTCCGAACGTTACGACCGCGAGATGCAGGACGTATTCGAAGTGCAGGATGAGATCGCGCAGAAGATCGCGTCTGCGCTCCGCATCACGCTTTCGCCTCAGGAGCAGGAAGCTCTATCGGCAAAACCGACCGAGAATCTTCAGGCTTACGATCT
>JBDTMK010000295.1:0-4430 GCA_039934315.1 Pyrinomonadaceae bacterium
TAGTTGGCCAAAACTCAAGGGACTCGTCGTGTCGATACAAACAATATCGAGATCGCGTTTCGCTCGTCGATGCTGAAACGCGTCGTCGAGCACGAACGCCGTCACACGGAAATTCTCCTTCGCCCACTGAGCAGCCGAGACGCGATCGGCATCCGCCACGACGATCGCCTTTCCAATGAGCTTTCGTGCAAGCTCGACGGGCTCGTCACCACCGGTAAGGGCATCAACGAAAACCTGCTCGCCGTCCGAAACAAGCACGCGACCCGAGCTTCCCCGACCGTATCCGCGGGTGAGAATGCAAACCTTTTCTCCCGAAGCTGCAAGGTGTTCTGCGATGTATGCGACAAGCGGAGTCTTGCCCGTGCCGCCGGTCATTATGTTGCCGACGCTGATGGTTTTCGCGCCGAGCGAGTGCGTCTTGAAAATGCCGCGGTCATAAGATTTGTTACGGAGATCAGCGCCAACGCCGTAGATTTTACCGAGCAGGTTCAGCATCGTTAATTACAAAATTAATAATTAAGAAATTAATAATTAATTCGCAGAATGCCCGATCGCGAGAAAGTTCTTGAGCATAGTCTTGCCATGCTCGGTCAAGATCGATTCCGGATGGAACTGAACTCCCTCGATCGGTAGTGAACGATGACGAATAGCCATGATCAGACCGTCGGGCGATTCGGCGGAGATCTCCAGACAATCCGGAAGCGATTCGCGCTCGACCACGAGCGAGTGATATCGACCGGCGCTGAATTTGCCATCGATGCCCTCGAAGATCGTCTTGCCGTCGTGCTGGACTTCGACCGGTTTTCCATGGACAGGTTCAGGAGCTCGAATCACTTTGCCGCCGAAGTGCTGACCGATCGCCTGATGTCCCAGACAAACTCCAAGAATCGGAATTTTCTCAGCTAACCGTTCGAGAACTCCCAAAGAGATTCCGGCTCCGTCCGGCGTTCCCGGCCCGGGCGAGATCAGGATCTTTTCCGGCCGCAGGTCGTTCTCGATCTCGTCGACCGAAACTTCATCGTTTCTTACGACTTTCATATCCGCACCGAGCTCGCCCAAATATTGGACGAGGTTGTACGTGAACGAATCGTAGTTGTCGATGATGAGCAGCATTCTTTCTTAGTAGTGAATCGTGAATGGTAAATCGTAAATGGTAAATAGCAATGCATAGAAACCGAACGGTTTATTCACGATTTACCATTAACGATTTACTATTCTCGGTTCACAATCTATCATAACTCGACCTACACGGAGGCCGTAACAGTATGTCCCATATCGTCAGATCCGTCGCATTCGTTCTGCTTCTCGCAACCCTTGCAGCAGCTCAAACAGTTTCTGAAAAAAAGGCTGCCGAGGACAAGGAGAATCTGCAAAAAGAAGCGGTCGTTTTTTTGCGCGAGACGCTCAGCGATGTCAACGGCATGCGCTCGCTGGAGAACAGGATCAGCTTTGCCTCCGAGTTAGCCGGGCTGATGTGGTTTCACGACGAGCGCGAAGCGCGTGCTATGTATGCCGGATTGATAGTCGACTTCAGGGACCTCTTAATGCGATATGACGCCCAGATGAACGCGCTAGGCGTCACGCCGGAAGATGGCGAAGGCCGAAGCGACTTTATGAGTTTCATGTCCGAACCCACAGACATGGCACGCGTACAGCGAAGGTTCATTACCGCGATGGGTGTGCGACAGGGAATAGCCATGAGTATGGCGGAACACGATGCCGAACTTGCTTTCGGGTTTTATAACGACAGTCTTTCAGTGATTTCAAACCCGGAATTTCGAAAGCAGGTCGAGAGCAGTGATACGTATTTTGAATCTCAGCTGCTCGCGCAGATCGCAGAGACCAACCCTGGAAAGGCCGGGCAATACGCTGCCAAATCTCTTGCTAAAGGTTTCTCGCACTATCATCTCGAGCTCCTGAAAAAAATATACGCGAAAGATCCTGAGAAGGGCGCGGAGTTCGCGTCGGCGATCCTGAGTAAATTGAAGGACGGAAAAGCAGACAAAGGAACGGATCTTTATCTCATTTCAGGGCTGCTTAGATATGGCGGGGAAACGTACGAAGCTTCGCTAAAGCCAAAGGGAAAACGCCCGATCTACGCGCCAGCGGAATTGCGTGAGGTCGCGGAGATCATGGCCCAGAAGATCCTGAATCTGAAGGACACCGAACTCTCGGGTGTGGCGTCTTCTTATTTAGATGTTATCCAGAAATATGCGCCGGGGCGAGCGGCCCAGATCCGGGTAAGGCTTAAGTCGTCAAATAACTCCAACTCCAACGCTGCTGCTTACGCGATGAATACCGCGGCCAATGCGATTGCGATGGAGGCTAATGAAGGGAGCGTCAATTCCAGTTCTAATTCCAACTCAAATGCGGCTGGCCGCCAGTTACGCGAAGAGCGGGAAAAGGCCGAGCAGAAACTTATGGAAGACGTTCAGGGCCTGACGACAAGACAACTTCCAAAAGAAGAGCGTGACAAGGTAATTGCGCAGGCTCGAAAAATAATCATGCAGACGCCGGGCCGCGAAAAAAAGGTTGGGAGTCTCAGTATGCTCGCCGCCCAGGTTGCAAAGATGGGCGACAAAGAACTTGCGGCGGAAGTAATGAGGGACGCGGAACGGCTGGTTAATCCTCAGCCGAAAAACTATCAGGACTTCATGCTGACCCTGATGCTCGCGTCGGGGTACGCGAATTCAGATCCTGATAAGGCATTCCCGCTCCTCGAAGAAACCATAGGCAGGGCGAACGATACTCTGGCAGCGTTTGTTAAGGTCGGCGAGTTTATTGATGTCGCTGAACAAATGATTCAGGATGGCGAAGTTCAAGTTGGCCCGTTTGGCGGTCAGATGGTCCGCGGTTTAACAAGCGAACTCGGAGTCGCGGATGCCACGATTCAGGTTCTCGCGAAAGCTGATTTTGTAAAAACAAAAAACCTGACGAATCGATTCGAGCGTGCAGAGATCCGGGTGCTTGCAAAGATGATGGTCCTTCGAGCCGTTTTGAATCCGAAAGATCCATCCAAGCGGGACATCATGATAGATGGCGAGCCGATGACGGAGCCGATGGATAATTAGTGAATTTCTTGTCGGAACCGGAGCGGTAGAGCGACGGGGCGTCCTGATTAGGGTTGCGGAATGCGCCGTGCGGATTTGAAATCACGGCCGCTGCCAAATCCAAATCGCGAACCCCAAATCGCAAATTGGAAAACCGTCCTAAAAGCCAGGCACCTTACCCCAAACTTGTTCCCAAAAGCCACTGCCCGCCGTCGACAACCAACGTGACCCCGTTGATATAGTTCGCCGCATCCGAGCACAGAAAGAGAGCTGCGTTCTCGATGTCGGCGATCCTGCCGAATCTTCCGAGCGGGATCTTTTTCGTTATCTTTTCTTTCAACGCATCGGGCAGCAAGCGTTTCATTCCTTCGGTATCTTCGATCGGCCCCGGAGCGATGCCGTTTACCCGGATCCCATGTCGTCCCCACTCGGCTGACAAATTTCTTGTGATCGCATCGACGCCTGCCTTCGCGGCAGAGACATGTATCTGCATCGGCGTCGCAAGATAGTGAAGCGTCGCCGAGATATTCAGAATCTGGCCCTTCGATTCTTTCAACGTATCGAACGCCGCACGGCACACATTAAACGTTCCCTTGGTATCGATGTCGACGACAGTTCCAAATCCATTGGAAGAAAGTTGGTCGGCAGAGCAGAGAAAATTGCCGGCGGCGCCGTTGACGACGATGTCGATGCGGCCGTAATGCTCGACGGTCTTCGCTATCGCATTCTGCACGGCGTCGAAGTCGCGAACATCCGCTGCGGCCGCGAAACATTTCCCGCCGTTCTCTTCGATAAATTGTTTCTGGGCGATGAGGTTCTCTTCTTTTCGACTGGTGATCGCGATCCTCGCTCCGTGTCCCGCAAACGCACGAGCGATGCCGCCCGTGATCCCCGTTCCGCCGCCGGTTACAAACGCGACCTTACCTTGTAGAATGTCATCAGCAAATATTTTTCCCGCCATATCCGCAAGATGTTAACACAGCCTATAGAGGGACGCGGTTACGCGCAGAAAGGGAGAAAGGGAGAAAGGGAGAAAGGGAGAAGGGGAGATGGGGAGTAAGACTGAAAAGATTCTGTGTCAATTGATTCGTCTTCTGCGCCCTATCTCCCCATCTTCCCTTCTCCCGCTTAAACTTCTTATATCGGCGATTATCGTTGCGTCTGTCTCCTGCGGATCGAAACCTACCGACCCGCGTTCGGTCATTCCGGGGGATGCCCTCGTGTATCTGGAATCGCGCGACCTGGGGCGGACACTGCTCTCCATTACCGAGAATCCAAAATTCGAAGACTCCGCGAAATTCAAGCCCAACCTCGACGCACTGAGCGGGGTTAGGGTTTCCATCGCCGTCACCGGATTCGAAACGTCCGAGCAGGAAGTCA
>JBDTMK010000296.1:0-4405 GCA_039934315.1 Pyrinomonadaceae bacterium
AGGTGCATGGCCTGCCCGCCTCTTCAAAACTTTACCCCCGACCAGTTCACCGAGCTTCGCGCCGATCCATGCCACCGGGATATACGCAAAAATAAAATCGATCGCGTCGTACCACAGCGGGGCGTGTAGATATATTCCGGCTCCGATTCCTCCGATCAGAAATACGACGCCGATCGCTATCGCGATCTTCATTTTGTGAGTCGCAGCAATGATCGTTGCAAGCAAGGCTCCAACAAAAGTTCCGATCGAATGAGCCAGAAAAGGAAAGATGAACTGCTCCGGGCCGAACGACTGCATCGCAACCCGCAGCCCTTCCATCGTGTCCACGTTGGTTCCCACCGGGAGCGGCACGACACTATGACCTAGATTGATCAAGGCCCCGTTAACAAGCGAGCCGACGAGGATACCGACGATCACAGCGAGTATGTTCCGGACCATAATTTCTCCAGTGGATAGTGACTAGTGGAAAGTCGATAGTATGTGATGACTTTCGCGATATCGACTATCCACCATCAACTATCAACTGAATATCAAAATCCCCCACTATCTCCCGACGGCCCGTAGATCGACGGAATCGGAAGGTCGTTCATCCGAAGGTACACCGATAGCTGACCACGGTGGTGAACGAGATGATTTAACGACTGCATGATGCTCTCGTCTTTTGGTGAGTTGATTAACTCTTTCTCGCCATGCCTCAGGTAGAAAGTGCCCTTGAGTTCTTCATCCGTGGCATTCGCCAACGCCTTCTTGGCAGCCTCGACGCTCTTCTCAAAATGAGAGACCAGCTCCTCGGCTGTCTCGCCTTTGAATTGTTCGTACGTTGCGAAGTCGATCTCGCCTTTCTCGATAGTGTATTGTATCCAACGCGGAATATCGGCAACGAGCTGAGCGAGATATCCAAGCTGCATCGATTTCTCGTGGGGCTTCCAATCGGCCTTGTCCATAGCAACTTCCGCGAGACACTCGCGCGTCGCGCGAACCTCATATTCAAGTTCGCGACCAAATTGTTCGCCAAGAAACGATGATGACTTCGGTGATGTACTCTGCATTTCGTTCCTCCTTGAATGGTGTGTTTTTACTTCAGACTGAATTGGTCTAGTCCGACGGCCGCTCGTGCCGCGGCTGATAAACGCGGAGCGGAGCGCCGCTTGGAAGTTTGATTTCGACGAGCTCTCCCCAACCCTGGTTTTGAATCGCGCCGCACTCGATACCGCGTTCCTTCATATCGGCCGCAAATGCGTTCACATCGTCACACAAGAAATACAACTCGTGACGCGGAACCTCGCCGTCGGTCTGATGGATAGATGCCTCTGACTGCGGAAGCCCGAAGATAACGTAGCCTCCACCGGCAGCGACGGATGAAAGTTGGAGAACATCGCGGAAGAATGCATGGTCCACTTCAGGATTATTACTGACTAATACGACATGTGCGCCGACGATCATAAACGGTTACCTCCGGAGTAAAGTAGACGAGAGTGGAGCCTGGGCAATGTCGTATTCTAGCGGCATTTGTGGCTCGTAGCGAAGATTTCGTTAAAAAGATTTTCAAACTCCAGACATGACCGGGATGAACAGATCGCTGTGACCTCGGCTGCAAGTTGATCCGATCTAGGCATTACAACCGTCTATCTAGTTTTAACTTTGGGTTAGGTGTCCAACATATTGTGCTTGTCTTTAGGCACGGAATTGAATTAAATTACAGGTAGAAATCACCTGCCCAAATTAGCTCAGATTTCTACCGCGAAAATAGAAGGAGGATAGAACGTTTGCTGACTGGTCGAGTTTTACTTTTGAATTTTTCGTACGAACCGCTTGGCACCGTCGGTGTGGCTCGTGCTGTTTGTCTCTGGTTTCGCGGCGCGGTGTTTGTCGAAGAAAACGACGGTGACAATGTCTTACACTCTCCTTCGACGATCTTCCCTGTCCCATCGGTAGTTCGTCTGCGGCACTACGTCCATGTCCGCCGCAATCGTCGCGAGACGACAATGAAGCGGGCTCGTGTATATATTCGCGACCGTTACCGTTGCCAGTATTGCGCCGAGCACAAGCATGCCAAGGATCTGACGCTTGACCACATTCTTCCCCGCGCTCAGGGCGGCGAAAGCACTCCGGCGAATCTCGTTACGGCGTGCGTGAAATGTAATCAGCGGAAAGGTAACCGAACCCCGGAACAGGCACGCATGCCGTTGCTGACTTCGCAAAAACTTTTACGCCTTGGCCTGGATCACGTGCTGCTTTGCCACTACGCCGAATCGCGGCCCGAGTGGAAGAAGTATCTATTCATGGACGACCACGAAGAAGTCGAGCAGGTGAAAGTAGCAGCCTGATAATTTTAGACTTTGGATTTTGGATTTGCGGCTCCGATGATTCGGAGCCGCATTTTCTTTTCGCACCTCGTCGTCAATGTGAAGACTGCGGGGCGGCGGATGCGACTTCTAATCCGGCTATTCAGTTTCACGAATTACCACCCGCTAACGTGGGTGATAGTGACGGAGGCATTATGAAACTGATAATCATTCACGGACCGCCGGCGGCGGGAAAATTGACTGTCGGCGCCGAGATTTCCAGGCGGACCGGTTACAAGCTTTTTCACAATCATGTGACCATCGATTGCGTAAAGAGCGTATTTGAATTTGCGAGTCCCACGTTCTGGCAGGTGGTCGCGGGCGTTCGCGTCGGCATGATCGCGGCCGCCGCTCGTGACGGCATCGATCTCATACATACGTTCTGTTACGAATTTGGCGTCGACGACGAGCATTTCTCGAAACTCATCGCGGCAGCCGAAGACAACGGCGGAGAGGTGCATGTCGTCCTGCTCGTCTGCGATGATAACGAGCGTCGCAAACGCATCGTCAACGAATCCCGCGTCAAGATCGGTAAGCTGACCGACGCGGACGCGATCGGACGAACGAATATCGAGCTGACATCTCCGCTACCGGGTCGCGAAACGCTGATCATCGACACGACGGAGGGGTCTGCTGAAAACGCAGCACTCGAAATAGTGCGACATTTCGGCCTCAGGTGTCGACCACCGATTTCTTGAGTTGGCAGGTGTGTCAGTCGATCACTCCGATTCGAGATTCAGACAGAATTAATCAGGCCGACGCCGGTTGTCTTTTTATTTTTGGATGGTGTTATGGAAGCGAAATACAAACATGAGAGCGAGGTGCTCGATCTCGTTAGATCGTTCGAAGGGGCCACGATCGCACATGACGATTGGAAACACGCCGAGCATCTGGTGGTCGCGCTTTATTACCTGACCCTTCACGACCTCGATTCGGCGTACGCGAAAATGCGAGGCGGCATTCTCAAGCTCCTCGAGAACGGATTTAAGGTCGACCTGAAAAAAGAGATGCCGTATCACGAGACGATCACACTTTTCTGGATGCGTGTTGTCGATGGATACAACAGTTCCCGGAACGGAACTTCCCTTCTGGAGAAGGCCAACGAGGTGGCCTACAAGTGGGACAAGGATTTTCCATTGAAATTCTACAGCCGCGAATTGTTGTTCTCCGATGAGGCCCGGGGACGATTCGTCGAACCTGACCTCGCTCAAATCATCTGACCCGGGGGCATGCCTTGAAGACCGCTACAGTTCGCCCCACGCAATCATCTTTAACGCCGATTTACGTTATTATGTTTTTCTAATTCGCACTTCGAAAATATGCTCAGATTTTTTAATACCCTTTCTCGACAACTCGAAGAATTTAAGCCGATGGAAGATGGCCACGTACGGATGTACATTTGCGGACCCACGGTTTGGAATTTTGCGCACATCGGCAACTTTCGGACGTTCATCTTCGGCGATGTTTTGAGACGTTACTTAAAATTCAAGGGTTTCAAAGTAACTCATGTCTTTAACCTGACCGATATCGATGACCGCATCATCAACGAAGCTGCGAAGCGAAACATTGGTATCGACGATTTCACCGAGCCGTACATCAGGGCATTTTGGGAAGACTTCGATGCGCTCGGCATGGAGCGGCCGGAAGTCACGCCGCGTGCGACGCATCATATTAACGAGATGATCGAGATCATTGCGAAGCTTCTTGAAAACGGAAAAGCATACGAATCAGAAGGATCGATCTACTATCGCATCACCGCCTTCCCCGATTATGGCAAGCTCTCTCGAATCAGTTTTTCGGGAAATGTGGCGGGTGCCAGCGAGCGCATCGACACCGACAAATACGATAAGGAGGACGCACGCGATTTTGCGCTCTGGAAACTTGTCGGTGATGACGAACAACCGGGCTGGGACGCGCCGTTCGGACGCGGGCGTCCGGGCTGGCATATCGAGTGCTCGGCGATGGCGATGAGATATCTTGGCGAGACGTTTGACCTGCACGCGGGCGGGATGGACCTGCAGTTTCCGCATCACGAGAACGAGATCGCGCAGAGCGAAGGC
>JBDTMK010000297.1:0-4405 GCA_039934315.1 Pyrinomonadaceae bacterium
GCTAAGATCCGTTTCTTTATGCCAGATAAAATCGACCGGTTGCCCGACGTGCTTCGAAACGACGTGATACGCGTCGTGGTCGCAATTGGAACCGGGAAAAACTATTACTCCGAATTTCATGATTCTGTTCGTTGATCGTTGATGGTCGATCGTTGCTTATCGTTTTGCATCCGAGTTAATGATCTAGCATATGCGTTTAGCTTCGGTGGGAGTTCGTCAAGAATCGGCCTTAAAAATGCAATTTGTTCCGATGACAAAAGGTTTCTCCGCAACCAGTGCTTAGTTTCGTTAACGGATCCTCTGGCTATATAGATAAACCTTTTTTGATCCTGAATTCCCCAGCGCCCAACCCCTTCGGCGATATTGGCGCCTATGCTATCCGCCGAGCGAACAATCTGCTTTCCTACATTATCTCGAGCGAACTGATTTCAGGCTTCGACGATATTCCAAATCCCGTCTGCTAATCTTTCGGCGAGATCAGATATCCTAAGGTTCTCAAAATTAATGGGAGTCGTAATTTGTTTTTCCTTATTATCGATTTGTGGGATCGCCGACGATCAAGCAGCAACGATCAAGGATCAACGATCCAGCTCAACTCTGTAGTCTTCGATGACGGGATTTGCCAACACGTCTTTCGCAATTTTTTCCGCCGCGTCCCTTGCTTCGCTCTCGGAAATCGTGTCGTCGAGAGCGATCTCAAAATACTTTCCCTGGCGAATGTCGTTGATTTTCTTGAACCCGATCAACTCGACCGAATGGTGGATCGCCTTTCCCTGCGGATCGAGCACGCTCGGCTTGAGGGTTACGTATACTTTTGCCTTCATATTTGTCCGTGAAATAAATTGTAGATTGTTACGCAGTTCGTTGTTTTAATCAACGGCCTGTGTTAACTTTCCCACAGTCTTTTTCTACCAATTCCTGGAAAGAATCCGAACCCCTTAAGGAGAAAATAAATTTATATGCAAAACATGTCAGGTGGTAAAACTGCACTTGGACTTGATGCCAACGTCGGAGCTCTACTCTGCTACGTGTTGAACTTCGTATGTTATCTCGGCATCGTATATAGCATCATCGTTCTCGTGACCGACAAAACTAATAAGCTCACGCGCTTCCATGCCGCTCAGTCGCTGCTTCTCACTGCTGTAATGCTGGTCGTTGGTATACCGGGCTACGTGATCGCCGCCGGCCTTGCACTGAGCGGATCATCGGTAATGGCGCTGCTGGGTACGCTTATCATGCTGCTCGTCGGCCTCGTCGGTCTGGCAGTGTTTGTATTCTGGATCATTAGCGCGATTAAGGCCTTTGGGGGCGAGATCTACAAGGTCCCTGTAGTCGGCGATTTTGCTGACAAGTTCTCGAACTAACGAAACACTCTTTCAAACACCTTGTCCACATTTCGCAAGTAGTGTTTCAGATCAAAGACGCGGGCGATCTCTTCCGACGATAAGTGCGAAGAGATGTCCGCGTCTTCTATTACCAGCCGCTGATATTCTCCGCCTTCATCCCAGACCTTCATCGCATTCCGCTGTGTGTAGGTATATGCGTCCTCACGCGAGACCCCTTTCTGAGTCAGCGCGAGCATCAACTGTCCACTGAATACCAGCCCGCGTGTGATGTTGAGGTTCTTGAGCATGTTCTCGGGATAAACGACGAGCGTATCGAGCAACGAAGTCGCTTTCGCGAGAATGTAATCCAAGGTCGCCGACGAATCAGGCAGCACGATCCGTTCAGCCGAAGAATGCGAGATGTCCCGCTCGTGCCATAGAGCGACATTCTCCAATCCAACGATCGAGTTTGCGCGAACCGTCCGCGCCATTCCGCAGATCCTCTCCGACAAGATAGGGTTCCGCTTGTGCGGCATCGACGACGAACCTTTCTGCCCGGTCTTGAACTTCTCTTGCGCTTCTCGGACCTCCGTCCGCTGCCAATGACGAACCTGGAGCGCCATCTTCTCGAGCGTCGAAGCAATGATCGCCAGCGTGCATAGGTATTCAGCATAGCGATCTCGTTGGATCACCTGCGTTGAAACATCTGCAGCCTTCAATCCCAACTTCTCGCAGACGCGTTCCTCAAGGTCCGGTTCGAGGTGTGCGAAAGCTCCGACGGGGCCGCTGATCTTCCCAACCGCGACTCTCTCTTTCGCAGCCTCAAGCCGATTCTTATTCCGCATCATCTCGGAATACCAAAGTGCCCACACAAGGCCGAACGAGGTCGGCTCCGCATGAATGCCGTGTGTGCGTCCGATCTGCGGTGTGTCTTTGAATTCGAAGGCGCGGCGTTTCAGAACTTCGAGCAGGGCCTCGATCTTAGTGAGCAGCACATCGCATGACTCCGTAAGCAGGAGAGCGTTCGCCGTATCGACGACATCGCTTGATGTTAGTCCGTAATGAACGAACCGGGCGGCGTCGCCGATGTTCTCCGCGAGGTTCGTGGTGAATGCGATGACGTCGTGATCGGTTGTCTTTTCGATCTCATTGATACGCTCGACGGTGAATGCGGCTTTGGATTTGATTTGCTCGAGGGCTTCGACCGGGATCGTGCCGTCCTCAGCGTGAACCTCGCAGACAGCGATCTCTACATCCAGCCACTTTTGAAACTTGTTCAACTGCGACCATATCGCGCCCATCTCGGGCAATGTGTAACGTTCGATCATAAAAATCCTAGGTCAGTGGTCAGTGATCAGTGATCAGTGATCAGTGGTCGTGTGCGGGATTAATCGCTTTTTCTTGGCCGACAACAAGCTGCCCCCAGTCCGAAAACCGCCCACTGCCCACTGCCCACTGCCCACTGAACTTAAACCTCATCCAGATCCTTCTCTTCAACTTCAGTGTCCGGGTCGCTAAGCACGTCCTCGATATAAACCATCTGGACGACGACCATCACGAGGGCCAGCAGAGGCGTCGCAAGAACCAAACCCAAGCCTCCGACAAGCACCGCCAGAGCGAGCTGTGAAACGATGGTCAGAGCCGGCGGCAACTCAACGGTCTCACGTTCGATCAACGGCGTCACAATGTTGGACTCGACCAATTGCACGGCGATATAAAGCCCGAGCACATAAACCGCCATGATCGGACTCGCGATAAAAGCGAGCAGTACGGCCGGCACGGCTGAGATGATCGGCCCAAAATTCGGGATGAAAGAAAGCAGGCCCGCAAGTAGGCCGAGTGTCAGCGCGAGCGGCACATGTAGAATGGAAAGTCCTATCCACGTCAGCAATCCGATAAAGATCATCGACGCAACCTTCCCGATCAGCCACCAGCGCAGCGTCTCGCCAACCGTATCCATTATCTGAGTGGTCCGGTCGCGGCGCGCTTTGGGAAACATTTTGACAAAGCCGCGAATGTATAAGCCGGGCTCGGCCGCAAGGTAGATTGCTAGCAGAATAACGATGAAAAAATTGCCGACGGCCCCAACCGTCGATGAGAAGAATCCGCCGACACCGCTCAGCAGCGACATCGCATTTATATTCTGCCTCACGTCGTCCACACTGGGCAGCTGATCCATCAAGGTCCGGCCCCAGCCAAAATGAGATATGTAATTCGATGCCTGCTGTGCCGATCTCGGAAGATCTTCACGAAGACGCTGCATCTGGTCCGCCACGTCCGGAGCAAGGAGTGCTATCGCGCCCGCGAGTACTGCAACCAGAAGAAGCGAAACTATCAGAACGAGCCAACCTTCGCGTAGATCAACAAAGCGTCCCAGCAATTCCGCCAGCCCGCGCAAAAAGATCGCGAGCAGTACGGCGGCAAAGATCAACAGGATGACGTCAAAAGTGAAATAGAACAGGAGAAGCAGCAGCGCGGTGAAGACTACAAATCCGATGGTGATCAAAACTCGCCCGGCAAATGTTTGATCTGATCGCTCGTCTGATTTCATTTATATGAGGCCTTTGTCGATCAGGAGTTCGGCATTGAGAATCGCTGAACCCGCCGCTCCGCGAACCGTATTGTGGCTCAGCGAGACAAACCTGTAATCGAAAACATTGTCCGGAAAGATCCGTCCGACGGTGATGGTCATTCCATGACCGTTGTCGCGATCGAGTCTCGGCTGCGGACGCGATGGTTCGTCCACGACCTCGATAAAATGTTCGGGCGACGAGTAAAGCTCTAACACGGGGAAGGTCCTCATCGCGTCGACAATATCCTCAAGCGTGGAGGTCTTTTTCAAATTCACGCGGACCGAGGCCGTGTGCCCGTCGATGACGTCAACGCGAAAGCACTGCGCCGATACACTGAAATCGGCGTTCGTGATCGAACCGTTCGAGAATTGGCCGAGGATCTTTTGCGCCTCGGTCTCGACTTTCGGTTCTTCACCGGCGATGTACGGAAGAACGTTATCCGAAATGTCCATCGCCGAGACACCGGGATAGCCCGCGCCCGAGATCGCCTGCATGGTCGTCACCGCA
>JBDTMK010000298.1:0-4364 GCA_039934315.1 Pyrinomonadaceae bacterium
CTACAAATTGAAATTTAATTTTTTATTTTCGGCGGAGGAATATGATGAAACTCGCGTACAGAGTATGTATCGTTACGCTGATTCTGATGACGTTTGTATTTGCGGCTTCGGCGCAAACTGCGACTACAAGCGATGCCAGATCAGAGAAGGACGACAGAAATACAGCACCGACTCTCGTAGGCCCAACTGGCCTTTTTACCGTTTATGACGGCGACACTTTGAGAAAAGGTGAGTTCACTTTTAGTGTTGCTTATAGTAACCGTGATAGAGATCCTGGAAATGTGGATATTGTTGAAATTCCGTTGGCCTTCCAGTATGGTCTCACGAACCGGATTGAGCTGTTTTTCAACACACAGGCTTACCGGGCAATTAAGGTTAATTCACCGAGGAATCTCTCGGGCTTTTACCTTCCCAATTCGAGGGTGAATGTAAACGGCGTTCTTACGAGCGGCCCGGCAATCATCCTGGCGCCGTCCGGTCCCGGGACAGGCGCATTCGAGAATAGAGCTATCTATCGCCCGACTGGTACGCAGCCGTTCGTCCAGTTTCCATATGTAGGTGGAAGCTCAGGAACCTTCGGACTTTCTCTGCCATTCACATCGGGACCACTGTTCGGCTTCCCGGTTGGAAACGCAACAATGGGACCGCCGATCGCAGGTGGAAACGGCGCTGACGCATTTCCGGGTATAGGTTCTGTCTATGGCGGAATCCTACCGGGTATAGTTTTGCAGACGGCCTGCTCAGGCACGATCGCTGCGAGCTGTACTTCTCCGGCAGCAACTGTTCCGACAGTTTTCACATTGGCTCCGTCGTATTTGCCGGATGCTCCGTTTCTTAATCGCACCTATGGTGAATCCTCGTTCAATGAGTTCACCGGTGGAGTGAAGTGGCGCTTTACTGGGATCAATAATCCGATCGGTGTCGGAATCATTGCGTCGTACAAATGGTACGCAGACAATGCAGATGATTTCAGCGGCTTTAATCAGCTTCAACGCGGATCAGGCCCGGGCGGAAGCCAGGGCGATGTCGATGTTACCTTGTTTGCGGGTGCCCGTTTAGCTAAATGGGCTAATCTCTCGGCTAACGTTGGTTACACATACACCACCTCCGTCAAGAGCGATTTTCCTGGTGGAACGTATACGATTCTCAGCCGGGGTGATGAGTTGAATGCCGGCATCGGTGTCGACTTTCCGGTCAACAAGTATTTCCAGCCCATCTTCGAATTGACTTCGAAGAGATACATCGGCGGCCGTACTCCGAATGCTTTCGAGAACAACCCGATCGATGCGATCGCGGGTCTTCGTATTTTCCCGAAACGCTGGTTCGGCTTCGGCTTTGCATATAGATACCACGCGAACGAGCAGGATGCTGAGAGCTTTGGCGACGAGGGTCCGTTCAGTTCGGCTATCGCAGTAAACTGCCCGCCGAACACGAGCACCTGCACTCCGCGAACTATCACGTCAAGCTTTAGTGGCATTCCTCCCGGCTTCCAGCCGTCGCAGGATCCGCACGGCTACATCGTCCAGTTCTTCGCCGGTCGACGCGACAAGCGTCAGGCTGAGATTATTAATCAGCCAGCTAACGTGAACAGCGTAACGCTTGCCGATACGACGATCACGTTAGGCTGCCAGCCCGGTTACCATCCTCGTGAAGGCACGACTTGCAACGACAATACTTCGGTTGGTGTCGCGACTTCTGCAAGCGATCCTGAGAACGATGTCTTGACGTACAACTATACAGTTTCCGGCGGACGTATTGTCGGAACCGGTGCAAACGTAAGTTGGGATGTTGGCGGACTTGCTCCGGGAACGTACACGATCACAGCGGGCGTCGACGACGGCTGCGGCTTCTGCGGTAAGACGCAGACCCAGACGATCACGGTCGTTGCTTGCGATTGTGTAATCGATTGTACATGCCCGACCTTGTCTGTCTCTGGTCCGGCTGGTGTAACCGAGCGGGGTGCATCGATGACGTTCACAGCTAATGCAAGCGGTGGAACGGCTCAGAACAAGACATACAACTGGACAGTATCTGCCGGGACGATTGATTCTGGACAGGGTACGCCAAGTATTACGGTTACGGCTCCTTCGGATGGCACGACTAACGTTACGGCGACGGTCAATATTGGACTCGACGTCGATTGCGGATGTCCCAAAGAAGCTTCCGAAACGGCACCTGTGGCACCGGAGATCCTGCCGGTTCTGGTAGACGAGTTTGGCAAACTGCCGAACGACGATATCAGAGGTCGTCTCGATGCGTTCTTCGCGGAACTCTCGAACAACCCGAACAACCAGGGCTATATCATCAACTACGGAACGGACCGTGAGATCGCGGCACGCGAACGCCTGATCACGAATCACATCCAATTCCGTAACTTCGACCGCAGCCGCATCACACTCGTAAGAGGTGGCACGTCGGCGGATGGTGAACCGAGAACGAAGCTCTATCGCATACCGCCTGGAGCAAGTAACCCGGCACCGTAGTAGCGTTCATGAGCTTTGCATCGAGGTTTGATGCGAACATAATAAGCGGGCGAGAGTCGACAAGGACTCTCGTCCGCTTCTTCTTTGTTAATGTTTTGCCTTAACTTGTTTTTGGTATAGACTAATCAGCGTTGCATTCGCTCAATCGCTATTACTTTCTTGTCCTTTCGCTGCTCGCCAACTAAGGCGTTTCGGTACAAACATCCTTGGTTTTCCAACATCTTAAAACAGAACCTGGATCGCTAGAGCGGTCGCATCGAGGCAGTAATAATATGATCGACAAGTCCACAAGATTTCGTTTTGCATCCGCATTGGTAGTTATTGCTCTCGCTGGAATATTCCTCCCATTCCACGCATTGGCGGACGGAAATGTATTCCGTGACCCGGCAAAGTTCAGTGACTGGACTGTCGTCGGGCCCAACGGCGGAGACGTTCGTGTAATCGCGTTCGATCCGCGGGATAAGAACAGGCTTTACATAAGCACGATGGACGGTCAGATCCACACCTCTGGGGATGGTGGGAAGAGTTGGACCTTGCTGGTGAATCTGAACCAGCCCCAGTTGATCCTTGACCAGTTGTTTGTGGACTCACGCGATTCAAAGGTGATCTATACCTCCGGCCATCGCGGTAAATTTCCGGGTGGTTTCTTCAAAACCGTGGATGGGGGGGCGACCTGGAAAGAATCCAAGGATCTCAAAAACGAAGCGATTCATGCGATGACCCAGGCGAAAGACGATCCGAATATGCTGTTTGTGGGTAGCAGTAATGGCATCTTTGTTTCGAAGGATTCTGGTGACGACTGGGAGAAAATATCCTCGTCCACGATGCCCGTAAATTTGAACTCGATGGCGATCGATCCGAGGCGCAGCAGCACCATCTACGCCGGAACCAATTGGCGTCCCTATAAATCGACGGACGGTGGACAAAGTTGGCGGCTAATCAAGGCGGGAATGATCGATGATTCAGACGTCTTTGCGGTGACGATCGATCCGCGAAATGCGGAGCATATAATCGCTTCAGCGTGCAGCGGTATCTACGAATCGTATAGCGGCGGCAACGACTGGAGAAAAATTCAGGGAATCCCCTCGCAGTCTCGCCGTACACGCGACATCGTCCAACATCCGACGATTTCCGGGACGGTATATGCCGGCACGACCGAGGGCTTCTGGCTAACAACTAATGGCGGTAAATCCTGGGCTCTCACGACGCAGCGAAATCTGGAGATCAATTCGATCGCGGTTCATCCGGACGAGCCCAATCGCGTTTTCATTGCGACCAATAACTATGGCGTGATGGTCTCAAATGACGGCGGCAAGAATTTCACCCCGACAAACGACAATTTTACTAGCCGCTTTGCCTACTCGGTCACTCCCGACGTCGCGCAGCCGGGACGTCTTTACGCCACAACGCAAAACACCGCGTCGAGCGGCGGATTCTTTTTTACCAGCATGGATGGCGGAACGAGTTGGACCCAGGCGAAGGGCTTGGATATCAATCGCGTATCTCCCTTCGCAGTACTTCAGGATCGTGTCGATCCGAATCGTATTTTTCTGGGATCGAACATCGGGATCTTCCGTTCGCTGGACAGAGGAATTTCCTGGACATTAATGGCTCCGCCGAAGCCCAAGGTGGTGAAAAAGACACCCGCGAAGGCTCCGTCGAAAAAGGCTGTCGCCGCGAAAGCTGCGCCGCCGCTGTCGCCGGACCCGATAAAACCGGCAGAAGAGATTGGGCCGAAAGTGATTCCCGCGTTTACCGATAAGGTCAAGGTCCTTGCGTTTACCGAAGACGACAAGAACGGTATGTTTGCTGGCACGGACAACGGCCTTTACCGAACCTACGATGTTGATAAAGGTTGGGAGAAACTTCCATTCGGCGAGG
>JBDTMK010000299.1:0-4361 GCA_039934315.1 Pyrinomonadaceae bacterium
TTATTGCAGAATACTTTTAGGAGTAACCGATGAGAATTTTTGGTTCATTTCTCTTTTTGCTCGTTGTTTGCCTGATAACGGTTTCGGCTGTTGCGGCACAGGAAACGGAAGAGCGAGTAGTCGACGAGGTCGTTGCCGTGGTCAATGACGACGTCATCACGCTTTCGAGGGTCAGACGCGAAATAGAAGAGATCGTTAAGTCCGGCGTCACGCAAGGCAAAACGCGTGAGGACGCACAACGCGAGGTTGAAGAAAAACGCGGTGAGCTAATCGCGAATTTGATTCATGAAGAGCTGATCGTACAGAAAGCAAAAGAGCTCGGTTTTGACGCCGAGATCGAGGCAAATGTGAACCGGCGCTTTCTGGAGATAATGAAGCAGTACAACATGAAAACCCTGGACGCCCTCTACCAGGAAATGGAAAAGAATGGTGTGAATCCCCAGGATATCCGCGAGGTATGGAAAAAGCAGGCCACACGCGATCTTGTGATCCAGAAAGAAGTTCAAGGCAAGATCTACTTCAACGTTTCCGCGAAAGAGATAAAAGATTATTACGAACAGCACAAAGCGAAATTCACACGTCCGGAGAGCATTACGGTGCGGGAGATAGTTCTGAGCTACGCGGGAAGGGACGAGAATGCAGTCCGGGAGAAGGCAAAACAGATACTCGCACAGCTTCGCGCTGGTGGGGATTTCGACAAACTCGCTCAAGAAAATTCGGATCCCGGAATTGTGACTCAGGACGGAAAGCCTGAGAAATTGAAAGCGACTGAGCTTTCACCGCTGCTGTCCGGAGCACTCAAGGGTGTAGAGGTAGGAGGTTATACAGAGCCCGTCGCAGCCGATCAGGTTGGTGTCGTCATTCTCCGAGTCGACGCTCGTGAGAAGGCGACCACCGAATCATATTACGACGAAAACGCTGTACGCATGGCAATCGTTTCGGAGAGGGCTCCTCTAGAACAGAAGAAATTCCTCGCTTCGCTTCGCTCAGACTCTTACATAAAGATCAGCGACAGCTATCGACCGCTTGTTGCACCGATCCTGTTTGCAGAAGACAGAATAGAAAAGACCGAGTCGTCCCCGGCCAACAGTTCGGCTGTAAAGCCTGCTTCCAAGCCGGAAACAAAGTCGGACACAAAATCGAACGGCAAGTCGAACAAGTCGGACAGCAAAACTGCTACTAAGAAGAGTAAATAGGCCAAAGCAGAAAAGAGTTAGGCGAGAGCGTGAACATTTCACTCTCTCGCCTTTATACTTTTCACCGTTCAGAATTTTTATGCGCCTTGATTTGTTTCTAAGAACCAGCCGCCTCGTTCCTCGCCGCAGCGTGGCGCAGGAATTTTGCGATGCAGGGCTGATCTCTGTTAATGAAGTTGAGGCCAAATCGTCAAAGGAAATAAAAGCAGGTGATGTGATCGAGATAAAGCGGCCGACTCGCTTGACGAAGGTTCTAGTCCTTCAAGTCCCTTCCACGAAGCAGGTGTCGAAAAATACGGCCGTCGAGCTTTACGAGGTTAAGGAGGAAACCGCTCTGGAAGGCGATCCCTTACTTAATTCAGGATATCGTTAACAGCCTCTTCGTAGATCTCAACTTTCCGTTTTGCGCGCTTCACGTCCGGATGATCTTCTTTGTAGCTCCTCTTCAAGTTCCACATATCCGTTTCGAGCTCGATCTTTCGCACCATCAACTTCCCTAGCGCAAGTGTCAGCTTCGATGATTCAGCCGGTTTAACCCTTGAGAGCCTAGTGATGTCCCGGTCGAGCAAAATGACCATGAAGTGGAGCTCTTTTACTTTAGGAAATTCCTCCGTGTAATCGAGGATCAGCGATTCCAGTTCCGAAACCAGCTCGGTCTTTTTGAGCTGAAGCTCAGCGAACGCAGGAGACGATCGCATCTGTACGAGATCGTCGGTCGGTGACTTTGTAGCCGGCACCGTGTTCCGCGCCTGAGCAGACGCGGAACCACAGATCGCCAAAATCAAAACGCTTTGGAGAAGAATTCGCGACAGTAAAAACGTAGGAAAGAAAAGCGGCCTATCCATCGACTTTAAGTGAGGAAGCCTCCAGCTCCTGATTGAAGTTCACATTAGTGACACTGAACGAATACTCTATGTCGCGAGTACCGCCTTGGCTGGTCGCGCCCGAAGACGTACGTGAATAGGAAAGTTTGTAGGTCTTCGGCAGCGTCAAATCACCCGCTTTGGCGAAATCCGAAAAGGTCTCGGTCACCTTGTAGTTCGTGTTCGCTTGACTTGCTGACAAGTTCACATTGGAACCCTGGGCGGCGCTTATGACGACGGTGTATTCGGTCCTTAAGTGTTGAAATGTCTTATCATCGAAATACATTTTGACCGAAACGTCCGAGCCGCCTTTGGGAGAATAAGACAGAATAACGGCACTCTTTCCATCGATCGTCTTTCTGCCGTCGACCGACATCTTTGCCTTCCGCTCGGTGAGCAGCGCCCACGAGTACGACAGTGTTCCTCCCAGTAATCCGCCCTTCAAAATAGCTGAGTTGCTATAAAGGAAATCCCCAAGCAGCGAGCGGCCGGCAGACGGTATGGGCTTAACTACTTTGATATCTTTCCCATCGAACCCAAACTTCTCCAACGGATAATCATTCGAACTGAAACTCATCCCCCAGAGCGCTTTATCGCCTTCGGACAAGATCAGCGCCTTTCCGTTGAGGATCGCGGTGCTGCCCTTGAAAACGCATCGGACATCGCTCACGACCATCTGATTTTTGACCCCGGCAAGAGCTTCCTTTGTGCCGATCGAATCACGATGCCTCGCGATCAACTGCTCCGGCGTCAGTTCCTGAGCTGAGATAGAAAAAGCTGAGACTACGATCATCGCGACTGCAAACACGGCAGCCGGTGGAAATGAGATTTTCATATTCATTTGATATTGGGCCTATCGATAGGTTATCAAGATTGACGTGCGCCCGATCGCGCTTCCAGATTCTCGGGCAAGGTAAAGGCATCGCAGCTGTCGATGCTAATATCAGGTTCGCCGGCTTCTATAACTCCGTCGCCAAATGTAGCACTCTTGCTAAGTGTTTCGAAATAGATGGTGATGTTATCCAGTATCTCAGCTGCAGAATGCGAGTGATAAAGCGTCTGCCGAAACTGAGCTCCTCCGACGAGCCCTTTCGTGAACTGGCCGGCGAGTTGTTTCATCTTTCCAAGTGCCGGCAGCTCTGGCATTTCTTCCCTGCACATTTCAAAGAATTCGAGCACCACACTTTTCTTTTCCGCGAGGTCCGGCTGATAGATGGTACGTCCCGAGATCGCGTCGGCCAACTGCCGAAAGATCCATGGATTCTGCATCGCACCGCGCCCAATCAAAATGCCATCGGTCCCTGCCTCGCGCCATTTCTGCAGACCGTATTCGATCGTCGTAATATCGCCGTTTCCGGAAACCGGTATTGAAACGGCTTCCTTCACCTGCCTGATAAGGTCCCAGTTTGCAAGACCTTTGTAGCCTTGATCGCGCGTCCGGCCATGGACCTGTATATGTTCAACGCCGCACTGCTCTGCCATCTTGGCCACCTCTACGACGTTGATCGTCGATTCGGAGAAGCCCGTCCGGAGTTTCAGTGTTAACGGAATACTGATCGCCTTCTTTATCTCGTTTAGGATCGCCTCCAACCTTGATGGATCCTTGAGGAGGCCCGAACCGCCGCCCTTTCTTACGACTTTCGGCGCGGGACAGCCGCAATTCACGTCGAGGATGTCCGCTCCTTCTTCCTCGGCCATCTGGGCGCCGAGGACCATCCGCTGGACCTCGCCGCCAAAGATCTGCACAGCGAACGGCCGCTCTTCCTCGTCGAATCGCATCTGCCGTTTGGCTTTTGGATTACCGCGAGTGAGGCCTTCGACCGAGATAAATTCCGACACGACAAGACCTACACCGCCACGCCGTTTTATCAATCGGCGAAATGTGTAATCGGTCACGCCCGCCATCGGTGAAAGGATGAGCGGCGGATCGATATCGATGTTTCTGATCCTGAACGGCTTCACTTTAACGTTATTGATTTGCGGCCGGCATCGCGAGCGAATTCTTCTTTTTTCGGTTGATGACCACAAATATCAAACCGATGAGAAACACAAAGAAAGAGAGAATAAGGACGACGGCGCCGGGAATAATGCCCAGAGCAGCCTCGTCCCAGCTTGTTCGACCGTCCGTGAGGATCGGCAAGGCGGCCGAAATCCCGGTGATCGCCAATCCAAGTAACAGTCCTAAAATTCCAAGAACAAGTATGATTTTCCAAAACATAGATTCGTTTCCAGCCCAAAAGGTTGGAACCATACAAAGTTCAGAAGGTTACCATATCCGAGGCTGTTTTGTTGAGGATCGACG
>JBDTMK010000300.1:0-4355 GCA_039934315.1 Pyrinomonadaceae bacterium
TAGTTCCGTTTCGACTTCCCAGCGCGATAGGGGAGCGGCGGCACCAGCCTGGATTCGAGCTTCGACCTGACGAAGATTTTCTCGAGATAGTTCGAGGTTTGCTTGGCGATTCTGCTGGTCTCGAAGAGCAAACACGAGGTCCCAGTAGGTTCGTTGGACCTGGGCAATTATCTCGATCGTTTGCCGACGAAAATCGGCATCAGTCTGCTCGAGGCGGCGGCGAGCGATCTTGAGGTTTCGCCGGGTCGCATCGATCTTAAGGTTACGAAGCAAAGGCTGGTTGTAGCGAAATCCGAGTCGCGAAGAGAAAACCGCGGTGCCGCCGCCACTGTTCGAACCAAGATTTCCGGAAGTTACCTGCTGCTGTGAGAATTCGTTCTCGGTGCGCGTGTTATCGAAAAACGCCTGATAATTTCCGCCGCCATGGCGTAAGAAATGAGTGACGTTCGAGTTCAGGCCGAAGTCGTTGGTCGCGGCGGAGTTGCCGGTCGTCGAGTTCCGGTTATAGGTAGGATTTATCGTGAATACAGGATCGAAGAATCCGAGGATCGAACGGATCTGTGTTTCCTGAAACCTGACATCGTCGCGAGTGATCTCGATCGTGTTGTTATTCGCCAAGGCCTTACGAATAGCTTCATCGAGGGACAACGAAAGTGGCTGGCCCGTTGCAACTCCGATTCGCGAAAGATTTGTCGATACCGGTGCAGTTGCTGAGGGCGCAGTTCTATTGGTGAGCGACGGCTCAACTGAAGATGCGACCCTTGTCGGATCGGTCTTGGCGACCTGATCGCCCTGGGCGATCATTTCCGTTGCGCCCAAGGTAAAAATAAACGCAAGCATCGTCGTGAAAAGCAGCCTTTTGCTGCGGCGAATTCTCATTATTGGATTGCTCCGGGCTTTGATAAGCTAGTTTGGTACAAGCGAAAACTCAATCGGGTACTACGTCTCGCAAATTCGGATAGTTTCAACAATTTGCCCCGCCGGGGCCAGCTTTCTTTTGATGTTTAGCTACGTTTACGGTATCTTCAACGTTTTATAAATTACTATTTTTAAGAGGAGCATCATCACACATGGGTATCAAAGTCGGTATTAACGGATTTGGGCGCATAGGACGTAATGTCATGCGAACCTGTCTCGGCGACAAGGACATTGATTTCGTAGCAGTAAATGACCTCACGGATACTAAAACTCTCGCACACCTTTTGAAGTACGACTCCATCATGGGCAATCTCGATCACGAGATCGTTGCGGATGGCGATGCCATCAGGATCGAGGGCGAGAGCTTCAAAGTATTTTCCGAGAAGGATCCGGCGGCTATCGACTGGTCGTCCGTCGGTGCCGAGATAGTGATCGAATCCACGGGCCGTTTTACCAAGGCCGAGGACGCGGCGAAACACTTACGCGGCAGTGTTAAAAAGGTGATTATCTCAGCGCCCGCGAAAGGCGAGGATATTACCATCGTGCTGGGCGTAAACGAGGGTATGTACGACGCGGCGAAGCACAATATTATCTCGAACGCGTCGTGCACAACGAACTGTCTTGCCCCGGTCGCAAAAGTGATACACGAAAAATTTGGTATTAAGAACGCGTTGATGAATACGATCCACAGCTACACGAACGATCAGCAGCTGCTGGATCTTCCGCACAAGGACCTTCGCCGGGCCCGCGCCGCAGCTCTGTCGATGATCCCTACTTCGACCGGTGCGGCGAAGGCCGTTGCCCTTGTCATTCCCGAGCTCAAGGGTAAATTCGACGGTATCTCGGTTCGTGTTCCGACTCCAAACGTCTCCCTCGTCGATGTCGTGATGAACGTTGAAAAGGAAACGTCTACCGAAGAAGTGAACAAGGTCCTTAAAGATGCAGCGAATGGAGAGATGAAAGGCATCCTCGCGTTTTCAGAAGAGCAGCTGGTGTCGATCGACTTTCGCGGCAACCCGAATTCGTCGATAGTCGATGCCGAGAATACAAAGGTCATCGGAGGGACGGCGATAAAGATCCTGTCCTGGTATGACAACGAATGGGGTTATTCGTGTCGCGTCCGGGATCTCGTCAAATTCATAGCAGCTAAGGGACTCTAGAACCTCGTGTGAACTCTTTATGCGCTCTAATCTCTGCAAAACATTTCGTGCTATCTCAGTGCTGCTGATGATGGGTTTTTGTGCACTGGCCGTTTTCCCGCAGGAAAACAAAAGCGGCGTGCAGTTTTTCAACGGACTCGATGGCAAAGGGATGATGCAGGAGCTTCCGGTCGGAGTCTTTAATGTAAATGGAAAGCAGCTGGGTTCCGATGCATCCGTAATTCTTTCGAAAGATTATTTTGTACGGTTCTGTACGGAGAAAGACGGGGGCGGTAAATGTGAGGAATTCGGCGAAGGAACGCATAATCTTTCTTCCACGGATTTTGCCTCGATCAAGGTTTGGAAAGGGGCTGAGAGCCCACTGGCTTCACCCGGCGCCCAGGTGGCGAAACCGGCGGCCTCATCTGCAGCAGTGCTGCCGGTGGTCGTCTATGAGCAGAAAAATTGGGGCGGACGTTCCCAGGTATTTCGGTCCGGAATGTACAGATCTTTTCGCGGTGAGTTTGGCAAGATCAACGACAATCAAGCGATGTCGGTGATTGTTGCGAAGGGCTTTCGCGCCCGATTGTGCTCTGACGAAGGCTTGAGTTTTAGAGGAAGCGGGGATTGCGAGATTCGAGAGGAGGGTAAACACAACTTGCGCTTTGCGAACACCATTTCCTTTATCGAAGTGATCGATCTTTCGGACATTTCGCCGGCCGACGAGAAGATGCCGGTTATCCTTTACGAAGATCCATCCGAAACCGGTAAGATGCAGGGTTTCGACGTCGGCAACTTCTCAGCGAATGAAGGCCAGTTTCGAAAGCTTGGCAACGATCAAGCCTCGTCCATAATGGTGAAGAACGGATATCACGCATCGGTTTGCGACGACGTGCCGTTAAGCGGCACAGAGGGAGTGGGCTGTGAAGAGTTCGGTCCGGGAAAAAAGAATTTAAAGAATAAAAAGTCAGCTTCGTATTTGAGAGTTTGGAAGGATTAGTCGAAGTCGTGGCACTCACACACTTTATGCGGAAGAAGACGATCAAAGACGTCGACATTGCCGGGAAGCGGGTTTTTATCCGCGTCGATTTCAATGTTCCTATCAAAAACGGAAAAATCGAGGATGATACCCGGATCCTTGGAGCTCTCCCGACGATTGAATACGCCATCACGCAGGGAGCGAAGATCATACTCGCGTCACATCTCGGGCGACCTTTGAAAGACAAGAAAAAGGCGGACGAGAAGGGAACGCCCTACGATGAAAGTACGTATTCGCTGCGACCGGTGTACGAGTATTTACGGATACTCCCTCAGCTGCAAGAAGTTTCGGGAAATCTCCGTACGGACGCCGTCGCTTCAGCCGAGGGAAGCGCCGTGGGAAAAGCCGAGATCAAGAACGACCGAGTCTTTTTCGCGGGAGACTGCATCGGGCCTTCGGTAAACGAGGCAGCAGGCCGATTGCAGCCGGGCCAGATCCTGCTTCTCGAAAATCTCCGCCTCCACGCTGAAGAAGAAAAGAACGATCCCGAATTCGCCAAGCAGCTCGCCTCGTTGTGCGACGTGTACGTGAACGACGCGTTCGGAACAGCGCATCGGGCCCACGCTTCCACGGAGGGCATCACGCATTTCGTCAAACCGTCTGTGGCGGGTTTGCTGATGGAAAGAGAGCTCGACTTTCTCGGGAAGGCTTTGAATGATCCTGAACGGCCCTTTGTCGCCATACTCGGAGGGGCGAAAGTGTCTGACAAACTTCCCGTAATCGAGTCTCTGATCCAGCGGAAAGTGGACAAGCTGCTGATCGGTGGTGCGATGGCCTACACATTCTTCAAAGCCCAGGGCTTTACCGTCGGCAAATCGCTCGTCGAAGACGAGATGATGCCTCAAGCTCTTGAGATCGAACAGAAAGCCAAGGACGCCGGAGTCGAGTTGCTCCTTCCGACGGATCATCAAGTGGTAGATTCTTATGATCCGCTGAATTCGCGTAAGACCATTCCGGTCGCATTCACGAATACCGGCCTGGTGGGGCTCGACATCGGTATCGAGACGATCGAGCTTTTCAGCCGGGCGCTAGAGGGAGCGAAAACAATCGTTTGGAACGGGCCGATGGGAATGTTCGAGGAAAAACCTTTTGATGAAGGTACGGTTGCTATCGCGAAGGCTGTTGCCGAAGCAACTGAGAAGGGCGCGACGTCGATCGTCGGAGGCGGGGATTCGGTTTCGGCGGTGAACCATGCGGGACTCGACGACAAGATCTCTCACATATCCACCGGCGGCGGAGCCTCGCTCGAATTCGTCGAA
>JBDTMK010000301.1:0-4322 GCA_039934315.1 Pyrinomonadaceae bacterium
TCGAAAGAAGCTTCGTACCGACATGGAGACGTACGCGAAGTCCGATGCCGATGCTCGGTTAAGAAATAATGCGATCGCAAAGCTGATCGAGGACAACGCATTCGAAGTTCCGAAGACACTGCTCGAAAACCAGGCTCGAAATCTTCTCAACAATTTCGCTCAAGATCTCCAGCAGCGTGGCGTTGATCTCAATACCGTAGATAGCAATTTTATCGAGATGGCTTTTCACCAGATGCAAACGCAGGCCGAACGAGATGTTCGCGGTGCGATGCTTTTAGAGAAGATCGCCGAGGCCGAGAATGTTGCAGTTTCTAAAGAAGAAGTCGATGAAGAGCTCGGGAAGATGGCCGAGTATTATCGAACAACTCCTGACGAGCTGCGCAAGTCGCTCGAGAGTCAGGGTGGCGAGGGTACGATCGAAAATAATCTTCGAACCCGAAAATCGATCGAGGCCCTGATCGCCAAAGCAAAGGTAACGGAAGGCGAGTGGATCGATGAAGCTGCTGAAGCAGCGGCAGCCGCAGCCGTAGCCGAGGGAGCAAGCGAAACGGCAGAAGAGAAACCAAAGAAGGCCGCGAAGAAAAAGGCTCCGGCCAAGAAAGCGAAGGCATCAGGCCAGGAAGATAGTTGATAACCGAGGCTCCCAAACAGGGGGCTGTGCGAAGCGAAAACCGTTTGCATTTGGCGCGGATACATGTAAAATCTGCAATCGGCCACGTTTCTACATCGCTCAATTTCTGCAATAAATAAACCGGCACTTATCGAGAGAGAAAAAATATGGCTTTAGTTCCAATGGTTGTCGAACAGACGTCGCGAGGCGAACGGGCTTTCGACATCTACTCACGACTCCTAAAAGACAGCATCATTTTTATCGGAACGCCGATCGACGACGTTATCGCAAACCTTCTGGTCGCCCAGCTTTTATTTCTTGAAGCCGAAGACCCCGAACGTGACATCAATCTTTACATCAACAGCCCGGGCGGATCGATCACAGCTGGTATGGCGATATACGACACGATGCAGTTCATCAAGAACGATGTGACGACGATCTGTGTAGGACAATGTGCATCGATGGGAGCTCTTTTGCTTGCTGCCGGAACAAAGGGCAAACGTTTCGCTCTGCCGCATTCGCGGATCCTTATTCACCAGCCTTCCGGCGGTGCGTCGGGCCAGGCGACCGATGTGCGCATCATGGCTGAGGAAATATTGCGCATGCGCGAAATGACATCGCGTATCATTGCTGAGCACAGCGGTCAGACATTCGACCAGGTCGAGAAAGACGTCGAGCGTGACCGCATCCTTTCGCCGCAGCAGGCAAAGGAATATGGATTGATCGATGAAGTTATAGAACACAGAGAGAAGTAGCCGGTTGTCAGTTGTCGGCAGTCAGTTTAATCGTTGGAGAGCACGTACCATTATGCCCTCCTATACGTATCGAGATTTGGTTGTTTGGCAAAAGTCGATGCGGTTTGTCACACGGCTGTATCGTTCGACTGAGAGTTTTCCGAAGTCTGAAATGTTCGGATTAAGCAGTCAATTGAGGCGGGTCGTTGTATCGATCCCATCGAATATCGCGTAAGGGCAAGGCCGAAATTCTCCAAAAGAATTTATTCACCACCTGTCATATGCGGATGAATCGCTGATGGAGGCTGAAACTCAACTTCAAATTGCCGCAAACCTCGGCTATATTGAACAGGCGGAGGTTAGCCGACTTCTTGGAGACTCAGCCGAAATCGGCAGAATGCTAAATGGGTTATCCCGCTCGATACGAACTGACAACTGAAGACTGACAACTTTCTTATGGCCCAATTCAGAAGACCTGAAGAACTTCTTTGCTGCTCTTTTTGCGGCAAGTCGCAGAACGACGTCAAGAAATTGATCGCCGGTCCCGGCGTGTATGTTTGCAATGAGTGCATTGATATCTGCAACGAGATCATCAATGACGACGAGCAAACTGAAACAACTGCGACGCGTACGAATCTGCCAAAGCCGCAGGACATAAAAGTCTTTCTCGACGAATACGTCATCGGGCAGGACGAATCGAAGAAGCGTCTCTCGGTTGCAGTTTATCAGCATTACAAACGCCTGGAATTAGCCAAGCGCCGCTCGGAGATCGAGCTGCAAAAATCCAACATACTTCTCATTGGCCCAACCGGCACGGGCAAGACATTGCTCGCGCAAACTCTGGCCCGCGTCCTTTCGGTTCCTTTCTGCATTGTCGATGCGACGAGCTTGACCGAAGCCGGCTATGTCGGCGAAGACGTCGAGAATATTTTGCTTCGGCTGCTTCAAGCGGCGGGCAACGATGTGGAAAAAGCGCAGCAGGGAATTATCTACATCGACGAGATCGACAAGATCTGCCGCAAGGACGATAATCCGTCGATCACGCGCGACGTTTCGGGCGAAGGTGTTCAGCAGGCGCTTCTGAAGATTCTTGAAGGAACTACGGCGAACATTCCATCGGGCGGCGGCCGCAAGCATCCGCAGCAGGAATTTACGCAGCTCGATACGACTAACATTCTATTCATCTGCGGTGGTGCTTTTATCGGGCTTGAAAAAGTCGTCGAAAAACGAATGCGTAATAAGTCGCTCGGGTTTCAGGCGGATGTGAAATCGAAATCACAGCGTCAGAAAGAGTCTGTCGCACAACTGGAACCGGAAGATCTGATCCACTATGGTTTGATCCCGGAGTTTGTCGGAAGACTTCCGGTGATCGGCACGCTGAAGGAACTCGACGAGGCCGCGCTCATTCAAATCTTGACCGAGCCGAAGAATGCGCTTGTGAAGCAGTACCAGCGCAAGTTCGAGTTCGACAACATCAATCTCAAATTCACAGAAGACGCGCTGAAAGCGATCGCGGCACAGGCGCACAAACGCAAGGTTGGTGCCCGCGGTTTGATGATGATCCTCGAAGAGATACTTCTCGAATCGATGTATGTTCTGCCGAGCGACAAAAAAGTCAAAGATCTCGTTATCACCGCCGATCACGTCAACCGCAAAGCCCCTGTCTTCGACCTTGTCGGTCCGAGGATCGAAGAAGCGGCCTGAACAGCTTACCTGCCGATCAATTCAACCGAGGCACTTCGCGCGGCCATAGCGGACGCCTATCCGTTTCGTGAATACCCTGGCATCTTTACGTCGGTTCTTCGTCTAATTGCTGGGGCTGCTCGCTCGGAGAACGAACGTGCTGCGAAGATTCACGCGGGCATCGCCCCGCGCGTTAAAAGTCGTGCTATCAATTTGTCGGCCCCAACGAATAGTTCCCCAAGTGCAAGAAACACGACTGTGAGGAGAGCGGAATTGAGAAGAACCGTTCCGAATCCAAGCTCGCCTACGTCGAGGAAAGGGTAAGGATAGCGCCCGGTAGACAAACCGCGGATCAGAATATACGGAAGATAAACAACCGGATAGGCCAGCCACCAGAGCGGCATTGCCCACGTCAATCCACCCTTCCGTACAAACACGAACCAGTAAATCGTGTATAGCGTCGGGACGATATCGTGTGTGAGTGAATCCGCGACGATAGCTGCGCCTGTGAAATCGTTCAGCCCCTGGAGGACAAAGTTGTAAACGATACCGACGAGGGCGATGTATACCGCCACGGCTGTCCGAACACTCTTCCGTGAAAAGAAACCTCCGATCGGTGTCGAAGGCGCGAGCAGTGCGGCACTCAAACTCACCGCGACGATCAAGTTCGTAAGAATCGTGAAGTATTCGAAGAACCGCAACGCACGTCCGAACGGCGAAATTACCGCCAGGTTCGGATGAGTCTGGGTTACATAGAATTGGATCGCAAGCCCCGCCCAGCAGGCCGCCGCAACGATCCCAGCCGCGACGCTTGCGGCGTTGCCGTTTCGATTTTCCATGAGGCTCAACGGCGTTGATGATACATCAATTCCGTCTGAACTGTCGCCGGACTTTTCCGTCACCGACTACGGTCTGGAAACGAAACTTGGCAAAGGTCTTCTACCGCAAACAGAAAAAGCGTCTCGGTGCTTGGCTAAAATCACACGAGACGTTTTTTTCTAATTGCAGAACGGGACAAACTTAACGAGAAATGAATGGTCGGGTGGTATTCCAGGCTACCAAAATAAAGAAAGACGCTTTGTCCGTCTCCCACTCCGTACAAAGCGTCTTTCAGCGGATTACCGTGGAGGTAATCCGTGAGTATCTTATTCAAACAATATTCAAAGCGCAAGGATGGTCGAAAACTAGAATTCGTCTCGCAATAGTCCTTTATTAAGCGAAACCGTTTTTGTTGCTTTTCGCCGTTAATTTTGCGTAAATAGATTTAGCCCAAAACCCGAACTCAAACTCTAGAA
>JBDTMK010000302.1:0-4246 GCA_039934315.1 Pyrinomonadaceae bacterium
GGGTGTTCGCTGGGCTGAACGTTTTTCACCTATTTCGATCAACTTCCGCCAGTAACCTTCCGCGCCAAAACGATTCCAAGCGTCTTTCAATTGAGAGGCCTCGGCGACGGCGTCGGCGACAGGACGACCGATCGAGATCGAGTATTTTTCGTACTCCGCCGCTGCGTCGGTGAATCGGCCCACGTCCTCATACGCAAATGCGAGGCGAAGATGTGCCCGAGCAAAGTTTCCGTCCATGTCGATCGCTTTCTGCAACTGTTCTATCGCCTCCTCATGTCTGCCACTGGCTGTGAGCAACGTGCCGACAGCGGTATTGATGATCAGCGACAAAGGGTCGAGCAACTGCGCCACTTTGATCTCGGCGACGGCCTCATCGTAGCGCCCCAGATCGAGAAGTAGTTCCGCATACCAGTGATGAGCGGTAGCGTAATTCGGATTGAGATCAAGCGCCCGCTTGAACTCCTCCTCGCTCTCGGCAAACTGCCAGTCATATTCATGCAAAACGACCCCCAGTGTGGAATGGGCTTCGGCAAGGCTTTCGTCTAGCCGCAGAGCCTTTTGCGCGGCCGACCTGGCCTTCGGATAAACCTCGTGAGACGTGGACGGATCATAGGCGGGTAAAACTACATAGGCCTCTGCCAGTCCGGCATACGCCGGGGCGTACGCGGGATCCTTCGCGATCGCACTCTGAAAATATTCAATACTTCGCTCGATGTCAGAAACGGTACGCCGGTTCCAATGAAAGCGGCCGCGAAGATACAGTTGGAGCGCCTCGGGATCCGCCGCGTTCTGCTTTGCGAGTCGTTCCGCCTCCGCTCCGCTCAACCTCTGTCTCAGCTCGAGAGCGACGCCTCGGGCGATCTCATTTTCGAGCACTGAAAGCTCTTCGAGTTTTCGCTCGTACTTCTCGCCCCAGATCTGGTTTCCGGTAGCGGTATCGACGAGATCTATGCTGAGCAGCAAAACATCGCCGCGTTGTTGAAGTCGTCCATTCAGAACCGCTTGAACTGAAAGATCCGTTCCCACCTGCTGTACGTCGGCCGTCTTTCCCTTGTAGCGGAACACTGAACTGCGTGCCTTCACGGATAGGCTTGGAAGCTTGGAGAGACTGTTGATCAGGCCCTCTGTCAGCCCGTCCGAGATGTACTCGATGTCGGCATTCCCGGTCGCATTCTCGAACGGCATTACGGCGATGGATCCGATCTGCGCGGTGGCTGTGTTCCGTCCGAAATAATACCAGCCGCCGAGTGCGAGGGCCGCTCCAACGATCAATACCGCGACCGGCCAGATCGCGCGACGGGGAAACGTCAGTGTGGCAACAGCCGGATCATTAGCTATGCGTTGGGTATCGACCGGATCGGTCAACGCCGACAGAGGTTTTGCGTACCGCTCGTCAAAGATCGGTATTGTCTCCTCGATACTGCTCGGGTTAGAAAGCTCGCGTCGGACCGCCCGCAACTCGATCGCGACATCCTTTATTGATTGGAATCGATCATCCGGATCTTTTTCGAGGCAGAGACGAACGATCCGCTCTAGCTCCCGCGGCAGCGACGGGTCGATCGAGGCGAGCGACGGAGCCGGCTCTCGGACTATCTTTATCAGCGTGTCGATCGGGTCTTGCCCGCTGAACGCCTTAACGCCGGTAACGGCCTCGAACACGAGGCACCCGAAGGCGAAAATATCGGATCTGGAATCGATCTCCGACGTTCTGCCGCGGGCCTGCTCCGGTGACATATAGCTCGGCGTACCCATGATGGTTCCAGGCGTCGTCAGTCCCGTGTTAGAAAGCTGCGGCAGTTCAGCATCCGGCGGTGAGATCAGCTTCGCCAGACCGAAATCCAGGACCTTCACTTGGCCATCCGGAGTGACCATTATATTGTCGGGCTTCAGATCTCGATGCAGAACGCCGTTCGCGTGGGCCTTCGCAAGCGCGTCCGCGGCGCCTTCAAGAATCTTCAGGATCGTCGCGAGTTCCGGGCGCCTTCCTGTCAGGTAACGCGACAAAGTCATACCCTCGACGAACTCCATCGCGATAAAATGCGTCTCGCCGCTTTGGCCTATCTCATAAATGTGAGCGATGTTCGGGTGATTCAGCGAGGCCGTCGCGCGGGCTTCCCGGAGGAAGCGTTGAAGCCGATCGACATTCGATGCAACTTCTGCCGGTAGAAGCTTCAACGCGACCTTACGTCCGAGCCGAGTGTCCTCGGCAAGCCACACGTCTCCCATTCCGCCGGATCCAATCTTCGAGAGAATTCGGTAATGATTTAGGGGCCTGCCGATGCCGAGCAATTCCGCCATGCGTTCGCGTTATTGAGCCAAGTCCGATTTAGATATTAATGTACACCTTCGATATTTAGAATATATGGTGCCTAGAATCCCGAATCGATCTTTGACCTGAGCGCTAAGCCGGAGCATTTGTCCTTAGCCAGTTGAGAGCTTCATCCGCATCCGTGAAGAACTTAACCCGAACGCCTTTCGATGCCGCGACTACTTCATACAATTCGCTCAGCTCAGTCGGCTCGTAATTCTCAAGGTGGAAGGCGAGCCATAGATTCGGTATAGCAGCAGTTCGCTGACCAGCCTCGATCACTTCTACAGGCTTGCGCTCACCGCCCGGTGCCTTGCCTTCAACAAGGACGCGTTTGCAGTTGTACTCCTCGCAAATCTTGCGAATCGTAGCCCAGTAATCTTTGGGAAGCTGATCGTCGAGGGTGGGTTGTTCGCTCAGTACGACGTGAACATGATCGCCGCGAAATGTAACTGCGAATTCCATTCCCATAAATGAGCCTCACCAAGAACAGTCTCCCTGAACAGCACGCCCGCGGGCGGGTCTATTCTATGTTCCGTATCAACACGACGTCTGAATCTGACCGGCCGTGCGAGATGACAAGTCTGTTATCGCGCGACCAGTTAAACGAAAATATCTGATCCGACTTGAAGTTGGTCAGCCTCTTCGGCTCACCGCCATCAATGGGTTGGCCCCAGATGTCTCTAAGGCCATCGAGGCGCGAGACGTAAGTTATCGAACGTCCGTCAGGCGCCCAGCGGATACGTGCTGGCAATTCCAACTTCACATCGAAGACCTTGACTGTCGCACCATTCGCGGTCGAAATAACTTTGATCTTCGCGTTCCCATCCGGTGGATCGAACTGACAGGCTAACAGCTTTCCGTCAGGTGATATGGCGCAGCGATTTACCACGCGGTCATCACTAACACGCACACGGTCGCCGCCATCGATCGGCACCTTCCACACATCTCCGAAGTAGACCCATTCTGCGGTGGCCTGCGGGGTACCGCCTCCACGTTCCGACAGTTGTTTCCGATTGCTTCCGTCGATGTCCATCCTCCAAATGCTCCGTACCCGCCCGCGCTCCGCAGTAAAGACGATGTAGCGCCCGTCCGTCGAGACCGATGGCCAGAAATCCGCACTCTCACCCGCGGATAGTTGTTTGCGATTCTTTCCGTCGGCGTCCATGATCCAGATGGCTTCGTTGCCGCCCGACATCGAGGTATAAACTATCCTGCCATCCGCGGTCCACCCGACCCCGTCGTAACCGTCCATCTTGCCCGAGACCGACGAAATTTGTGTCGCCCGGCTCGAGTCGCCTTCAGGCGCGATCCAGATATTCGCAGCTTCATCTTCCTGAACCGTTACCACGATGCTCGAGTCGGAGGACATGCTGATACTTGTGTAGTTATTTAAATCCTGGGTGATCTTTCGCGCCTCGCCGCTCGTGTAGGGCAGATACCATATCTGACGTGAGCGAAACTCCGACGCCTTTTCCGCGGCGCTCACAAGCACGCCGCTCCCGTCCGCGAACATTGCGAGCCGTTGAATCTCATAAAATTTCTGCGCAGAAAGGGGGCGTACTGTTCCGTCTTCGACCGATACTTCCACGATATTCTGGAATCTGCCTTCGGCATCGGGATCATTAGCAACCGATACGATTTTTTTACCATCGGGGGACCACGCAACTCCTCCCCAGAAAAGACTGCCGAAGGACTGCTGGCCCGGCCGTTTTGCGATCTCTCGCTCTCCCGTTCCGTCAGCATTCGCGATCATCATTGCGCTTTCAGTTTCTCGGCTGCGCACAAACGCGATCTGACTACCATCAGGGGAAAACCCAATAGGACTTCCTACATCGTCAATCACTTTCCGCGCGGCTCCACCGATAAGAGGCATTTGATAGAGCATTCGGTTCAGTATCGTGCCCCCGTAAACGTAGTAAAGGTAATTACCGTCGC
>JBDTMK010000303.1:0-4230 GCA_039934315.1 Pyrinomonadaceae bacterium
TGACAGGCAGCTACGCCAGTCGTTCCCGCAGCCTGCGTGCGGTCTCTTCCGGCGATCGGAACATTCGGCGTCGCAAATTGCCCCCCGATAAGTGGAGCAACGACGAGCGGGTGCGGGAACCGTGCGACAAAGGCGCTGCCCCAAATCAATTTTGCCGGATCAGATCCGTATCGCTTCAAAAGAGCAGCAGTCGCTTCCGCATCGCACGCTTTCAAAAATGCGGGGTAATCGGTGAACTGCTTCGGAAGCCACCGAGAGGATTTTTCGCGCACTGCCCAATCAAGCACGCGGTCTCTGATCACAAATGCCGGCGCCGGCTTGTTTTCGTCAGAGATCTTCATGGCGAGGCAGCCGCGGATCTCGTTCACAATGAGGGCCGCTTTAGAATCGGGCGTCATCCGTCCGTCCCAGGCTTTCAATTCGGCGACTGTCTCGGTCGTCGCGCCGTTCTGTGCAACGATTTCCTTTGCAAGATTTGAGAGTGGAAGATTGAATACGTCGAGCTGGACGGCCGTCACATCATCCATCGTCACTTTCGTATTTGCCTTCAGGAGATCGTAAATCCGCCGAGCCCGCCATGGCGGAGCAGCATCGCGCGACACCTGAGTGTATTTATAGGACGTGCCGACGATCCTCTGATTCGCCGTGACGATAAAACCTTCGGTGGGATTGTAAAGATGTGGCAGTTCGTCGAATGGAATGCTGCCTGTCCAGTCGCCATCACTTGTTGCTCCGTCGTATGGCAAAGATCCGTCGCCGACCTTGCGTGTCGGGATACGGCCTGCCGCATACCAGCCGATATTTCCTTTCACGTCCGCGTAAACAAAGTTCTGGGTCGCGCCGCCGTAAGTTTGCAGCGCCTTCTTAAACCCGTTCCAGTCTTTGGCTCGATTCAGGAAATAGAAAGCTTCGAACTCGTTGTTCTTCGGATCGCGCGCGGTCCATCTAAGAGCGTATTTCTTTCCGCCGTCATCAAGTATGATCGGCCCGTTGCGGGTTTCGACTACATCCAGTGCAACGATCTCCGTGTCGGGTTTCAGTGGATTGCTTCTAACTTTGATCTCCTCACGGCGGGTGACCGGAGCGGCAGTACCAGTCGGGGTTTTATATTTCCTTTCAGCGTCGAATGTTTCCAAATAAAGGTCCTGCACATCCGGCCCGACATTCGTCGCGCCCCACGCAATGTTTTCATTGTGACCGAGCACGATGCCGGGTACTCCGGGGAATGTAACACCCGAAGCTCGCATCGATGGAGTCGAGAGATGCGTCAGATACCAGATTCCCGGCGCGCTTGCCTGCAGGTGAGGATCGTTCGCAAGCAACGGCTTTCCATCTGCTGTTCTTTTTCCGGAGATCACCCAGTTGTTGCTCGCGGCGAGTTCTTCGGCGTAAAGTCCGACTCGCTCGAGCGATGTACGTCGCAGATCTTCCAGATTCTGCGAGGTCTCCAGAAGCTTTTCGTCGTCAGCCGACCTAACGAATTCCACATGCTGCGTTCCGCGTTTCGCATTTGCATCATCCTTCCCAAACAGAACAACGTCATAGGGTGTCACCTGATTCGTGAGGTCCGCGATTTTCTCTTTCGGCAAACTTTGCAGCGATGCCCTTAACAGATCGTTGCGCCATGTCGAGCTGAGAGCATCGGCGAGGATCTTACCGACGACGATGGAGTCGGCGGCTGTCCAAGGCCGCGGCCTATATTGCAGGATCCGAAACTCGACGGGCAGCGATTTGTCATCGAGTGTCGCGATATAAGCGTTGACACCCCTTGCGTAGGCGTCGAGTGCAATTCGCAACTCAGGCGAAAGATACGCGATGCTCTCCTCGGAGATCTTTGCAAATCCAAATCTGCGCCACCGCTTATCTTCTTCTAAAGCCGCCTTGCCGAAGATCTCGGCCGTCTCGCCGCGTGCGACACGACGCAGAAGATCCATTTGCCACAGCCGATCGCCGGCCGTCACGTACCCTTGAACGAAATATAAATCACCATCGTTTTTTGCTTCAATGTACGGGATAGCTCGGGAGTCGCGGCGAACGACCACTTCGCCTTTCAAGTCCGGAAGCGAAAGCGAACGTTGCTGAGCGCTCGCTGCGCCGAATAGCAAACATAACGTACCGATAACGAACAGGATTTTTTTCATGGCTCTCGACTTAAGTGTAAGGCGTTTCAGGGTAAATGGATGACGCTCGCGTGGAACACGTCTTGCCAAACATTTACTTGTACGGAGTTTATATGAACGCGTACAAATTTTCGATATCAGGAGAATGTTTCGATATCAGGAGAATGTAATGACACGAAAACTCTTACTACTTGCAATACTCTCCATAAGTACATTATTAGCCCTGCCCTCGGATTCTCAAGCGCAGCGTGAATGGCGAAGTCGAGATCGCTCGTATAGCGCCTATACGTATTCGCAGAATCGCTGGCAAGATCGCCACAACAGAAGACGTTACCGCCACGCCCGCGAAACGTACGGATATCGCAATTATGGACAGTACCGCCGTACCCAGGTCGGCAACCGGCGCTTCCGAACGGTAAGACCTTACTACTGGAATGGCGGCAACCGCGTTTCAAGGACGCGCGTTTTCTACTAGGACAGGCATTTAATTTAAGACAGGCATTTAATCAAGGCGCTCGCGGGTTTACCCTGCGGCGCCCTTTTTATTGTTGCGGATCATTCCGCCTGTGCGTTATTCTTTGCAGAATTCTCCGATACAATTTGAGGTAAACGACCAATGATGCGATTCACTTTTCTGCTAATGTTTTCACTTTTTTCTATCGCTCTTTTTTCATGCAGCGATGGTAACGGAACGAACAACGTCGCCGTCAAACCGATAAATTCGGCACCGGAGCAGTCGCCGCTTCCAAAGGCGACGATCGACGAGCTCGCGTCCGGTCGAACCCTTTATGCGAGTAATTGCGCACACTGTCACAAGGAAAACGGGACTGGCGGAGAGGTCGTAGTTGAAGGCCGAAAGATGAAACCCGATGACCTGACAACGGCGAAGATAAAAGGTTTTTCTGACGACAAGATAATTGGCTTTATGATGAACGGAATTCAGGACGAAGGCATGCCGGCGTTAAAAGGGAAGATTTCCGAAGGCGAAATGCGCGACATCGTGAAATTCATACGCGTGGAGCTACAAAAGGCGCCGTCGCTTATGTCTCCGAAAAGCTGATTCGTTTGCAAAACGAATTTTGAGAAACTAGAATCACAAACAGTGTGCACCCGTAGCTCAGCTGGATAGAGTATCTGACTTCGAATCAGAGGGTCGCAAGTTCGAATCTTGCCGGGTGTACCAACTATCTCTAAGGTTGCAATGCTTAAAGTTTTGCAAGATCCCTCTGAACGATTTAAACAGAATCATTCCACGCGCCACGCCACTTACCCCGGGCGGCATTGATTGTCCTTTATTCGTATCCGTTTCTACATAACTTAGAGATTTCTACCGTACCTCAAGAAATGAAGGATTGAAGAAGTTCCTCTTGGATCTGCTTACTCTCCTCGCGTTCGAATTTCCGCTCGAGTTCGTTCGCGAACTTCAAATTGCCGCAACGGAAATTAATAACAAGTCCGGCCGACGTCGTGTTAGCCGGAAGCTCGTTAGGAATTTGGGTTGAGCCTTGATCACGGAGGTTAGGAAGGGATTGCCCGTGTACCCAATGCTGGGGCCAATCCTTCGAACGCTTCGGCGGTGATCCCCCTGTTAGCGAAGGTTGAAAGTCGAAATATGTTTAGGAGAGTAATCCGAGGCACAAAGAATTGCTAAAGTAGTTTAGTCGATAGCTGGATAGCGGATCGGCGTTTTATGCAGAAAGATTCAAATCAAATCGATCTGGTCGGCGGGAGCGACTTCCAGTTAAAATTGCTCGCGGCGGTTCAGCAGGCCATTATCGCCACAGATCCGTCGGGAGCCGTAACGTACTGGAACGGAGCCGCCGAACGACTTTATTTATGGACTGCAAAGGAAGCGATCGGAAGGGACATAATGGATCTGCTGTTGATGGAGCCGTTGACAGCGCTTGCGGAGCAGATCATGTCTCAGGTCCGTGAGGGTGATATCTGGACGGGCGATTTCACCGTTCGGAGAAAAGATGGGAAGGTGCTACCGATCTCTGTGACGAACTCGCCTATCTTCGGCGATGGGGGCGCCATTATTGGTATCGTGGGCGTGTCTCAAGACATTTCCGAACGCAAACGGTCGGAAATGGAACTGATCGAAAGCGAG
>JBDTMK010000304.1:0-4180 GCA_039934315.1 Pyrinomonadaceae bacterium
CAAATCTACACCTTTAGCGAATGCTTCGACGAGTAGAAAGTCCGCGTGGAATTTCGCCGGCAAGCTGCTCGCCTCTATCGTCTTGTTCTTTGGCCACAGTTCGACCCCGATCAATTTGTCGTCCAGAAACGAAAGAACAATTTTCTTCCAGCCGTCCGCTCTTTCATAGGCAAATATTCTTAGATCGTTTCGTTCGCGCGCCGTACTTGAGAGTGCCGGTTGAAACGATGCCTTATCAACTTTGACGCTTCTAGGTTTCCCTGCCTTTTCGATCACAGCGGCAGAACTCATTCCGAAAGCCACTCCTTTCCAGAGCGCCGCATCCTGTGCCGCCACGGCGGGCGCACATATCGTCAAAATAAGTAACGCGATCAGGGTAGGCTTCACCTTAATTCGAGCGGTAATTATCGAACTGCATGTCGATGCCAAAGTCTGTAGCTTTCAACTTAGCGATCACATCCTGAAGAGTGTCCCGATCTTTTCCGGAGATGCGGACGGTCTCACCCTGAATCGAAGCCTGCACTTTTAGTTTCGAATCCTTGATGAATTTGACCACCTCTTTTGCTTTCTCGATCGGAATTCCCTGCTGGATCTTTACCAGCTGACGCACAGTCCCGCCGGCGGCCGGCTCGATCTTTTGGTAATCAAGAGCCTTTAACGAGATCCCCCGCTTGACCAGCTTGGTCTGTAAAATATCGTTCATATTGCGAAGCTTCGTCTCGTCTTCGGCGGAAAGCATGAGGTCTTTTTGCTCGAGCTCCGCCGTCGCCTTGCTGCCCTTGAAGTCGAACCGCTGCGATATTTCCTTTGTGGTCTGGTTGAGCGCGTTAGTGATCTCCGCGTAGTCCGTTTTCGAAACGATGTCGAATGAATTTTCTTTTGCCATATCAATGCATTCTAACGCAGAGCTCGCGGAGAACGCAGCGGGTAAAATTCTCTCGATACCCGTTGTCTCTACTGTGTTCAATTTAGTTCCATACGAAAGAACTCCAGGAAGTTTCTAGTCGTTTGCGCGGCGAGCACTTCGAACTCGATTTCGTAAAACTCTGCGAGAAATCTTGCCGTGTGCTCGACGTACGCCGGCTCGTTTCGTTTTCCGCGGAAGGGTATCGGCGTAAGGAACGGGCAGTCGGTTTCAACCAGCAGCTTATCGATCGGAACCACGCGAGCGGCATCACGGAGATTGTCAGCTTTCTTGAACGTCACGTTCCCCGCGAAAGATATCAGGAACCCTAGCTCCATTAAACTCTTGGCCATTTCCGACGTCCCGCCGAAACAATGCATTATCCCGCCGGGAAAATCATTGCGGGCACATTCTTCGCTCAATATCGCGACCGTTTCTTCATCAGCATCACGACTATGAATGATTATCGGCAGGGCGAGTTTGCGGGCCGTACGGATCTGTCGTATCAATATCTCCCTTTGGACGTCGCGCGGACTGTGGTCGTAATGAAAATCCAACCCGATCTCACCCCATGCAATAACCTTCTCCGACGTTGCGAGGTCGATCAAATGCTCTTCAGCTTTGTCGTCGTAGAGCTTCGCGTCGTGGGGATGGACACCGACGCTCGCGAAAACATTGTCGTACTTTTCAGCGACGGCGACCGCCTTTCGAAAATCGTTCGAGTGCGGATCGCCCGTTCCTATATTAAGCATCACCGAAATGCCGGCTTCCCGAGCACGCTGAACCACGTGATCGCGATCTTCATCGAATTTATCGCTGTCGATGTGACAATGAGAATCGATAAGCATCATTTCAATCGAGCGCCGATTTGCACATCTTCGAGAAACGTCGCCAGAGCCGGAGTGTCTTCCTCAGAAAGGGATGCCGCGCAAATCATCCCTTGCGATTCGAGCCCGCGCATTTTGCGCGGCTTCAGGTTCGCAACGACCACTACTTTTCTACCGATCAACTTCTCAGGTTCATAATACTCCGCAAGGCCTGCGAGTATCTGCCGCGGCTGGGCCTCACCGAGATCGACCTCCAATCTCAACAGCTTGTCCGCCTTCGGAACGCGCTCGGCTACTTTTATCTCGCCGACTCGCAGCTCGACTTTTAGGAAGTCGTCTATCGTTATGAACTGATCGTCGGTCGTAGACGGTTGATCGCTGTTCGTCGATGGCTGCTCATTACCGGAAGTTGAGACGGTCTCGTTCGCACCGGTCTCCGCGTGGCCGCGTCCCCGCGTCTCCGCGTCACTTTTTATTTCACTCATAACTCTACTTTTTTCAATTCTGGGAAATACAGCTTCAGTCTCCCCGATAGATGTTCCCGCTTCGAGGCCGCCCCAGCTCAAACCCGCCGGATCGATCTTCGAAACATCGTCACTCAACCCAATCTGCCGATAGATCTTTGCCGCCGATTCCGGCATGACCGGATAGAGCATGATGCTGAGCCAACGCAGCGTCTCGGCCGCTCGATAAAGTACCGCGTTCAATGTCTCGGCCTGCTTCTCGTCGTTAGCAAGCACCCACGGCTTGGTGTCGGTGATCATTTTATCAATGCGTGCGATCACCGACCATAGGACCTCCAGACCATTGCTAAATTCGTAATTATCGAAACGACGCAGGAACTCGTCTCGGGCATGCTCGAGCACCGACACGATCTCGCCACCGTCCGGATCAAGCCCCGCTCGCCTCGCGAGGATGTAATTTTCCTCTGCGATCTTCCCGTCCGGCGTTTTGCCGTCACGATACTTCGAGATCATCGAGAACGTGCGAGCCGCGAGATTTCCGAGACCGCTCGCGAGATCGGCGTTCGCACGATCGATGAGATTTTCGTACCCGAACTTCCCGTCTTGTCCGAAGACCATATCGCGAAGAACGAAGTACCTTACCGCGTCCACCTGGAAATGCTCATGCAGAACATCAACTTCGATAACATTGCCCAGGGTCTTGCCCATCTTGCGTCCGTCGGCGTCGAGCCACATGCCGTGAGCATAGACGGTCTTCGGCAGTTCGAGGCCCGCCGCCAGGAGGAATGACCACCAGTAGATCGTATGAAACCGCAGGATGTCTTTGCCGACGAGGTGCGTGGCCGGCCAATATTTTGCAAACCCGATATCCGAACGCTCTTCGTTTCCGTACCCTAGAGCCGTGATGTAATTCGAAAGTGCATCGAGCCACACATACATGACATGAGCATCGTCCTCTGGGACTGGGACGCCCCATGCCACGGAAGTCTTCAGACGACTGATCGAAAGGTCCTGCAATCCGCGCTTGATGAACGCGAGCACCTCGTTTCGGCGAGCGTCCGGCCGAATACGCAGCGGGTCAGCGTCGATTATCTCCAGCAGCTTTTCACCGTAATCGGACAGACGGAAAAAATAACTTTCCTCAGCGACCTTATCGAGGGGCCGCTCATGGATCAGGCAGAAAGGCTCATCGGATCCGTCCGGAATGTAATACTCATCCTCTGACTTGTACGCCGCGCAAGGAGCGCAGAACCAGCCCTCATAAAAACCCTTGTAAATATTCTCTTTGCCCTTCGGCGATTTATTTTTCGCGATCTCGCGCCATAGATGCTGAACGCCAGCGTAGTGGAACGGCTCGGTCGTTCGCATGAAGGTGTCATATCCACCAGCGTCAGGGCCAAGACCAAACTCGGCGAACATCCGCTTCAGTTCACCAGAAATAAAATCAGCCTGTTCCTGAAAGGTCCGACCCTCGCGCTCGGCCGCACGCTGGATATTGATCCCGTGCTCGTCAGTTCCCGTCAGGAAGAAAACGTCGTACCCGCGCTGCTGCTTATGGCGGTGCACCACATCGGCAACAATGGTCGTGTAAAGGTGTCCGAGGTGCGGAAGGCTATTGGCGTAATAGATCGGAGTTGTGATGTAAAACGTCTGCATTGAAAAAGATAAAGTGTAGCGTGTCGGGCGTAATTTCGCCACACGCTACACTTTGAGACCATTAACTCGGCAGCCCTGTTTTATTTCATTACAGAATTAACAATTACCGCATTATCGAATTAACCAGCAGAAACGTTGAAGATGTTTTGCTGGTTAATTCGATAATGCGGTAATTGTTAATTCGGTAATGCCGGCGAAGAGTCTATTGCTTGAACCGCTTTTTGTCGGCGGCCGAGAACTCGTCCGAATCCTTGTACCTCGGCACCGACGGAAGATTTGCGAGCTTCACCCCGATCGCCATCGCCAACTCGGCTTCCTGGATCATGGCC
>JBDTMK010000305.1:0-4165 GCA_039934315.1 Pyrinomonadaceae bacterium
CGCGAAGTTCATGGAGATCGTTGAGGAAGTAGGTCTGCCAGCGGGCGTCGTGAATTTCTTGACTGGAAGCTCGGCGACCGGCGAAGCGATGACGACCAGTCCGAAGACGCGATTCATTTCGTTCACGGGTTCAAAACAAGTCGGTCTGCACATCAACGAAGTGGCCGCGAAGCCGCGCGAAGGACAGATCTGGATCAAGCGCGTCATCGCCGAGATGGGCGGCAAGGATGCGATAGTTGTCGCCGCCGACGCAGATCTCGATTCAGCCGCGTCCGGCGCTGTGCAGGCGGCGTTTGGTTATCAAGGACAAAAGTGCTCGGCGTGTTCGCGTCTCATCGTGGATGAGAAGGTTCACGATGAGCTGATGAAAAAAGTAGTCGCTCTTACCAAGAGTCTGAAGATCGGCCAGCCAACCGAGGGTGATACTAATGTCGCCGCCGTCATCAACAAACGCTCGTTTGATAAGACGCTCGACTACATCAAGAAGGGCGAGAGCGAAGGCGGCAAGATCGTGGCCGGAGGAAACGGTGTCGAAGATGAAGGTTTCTTCATCGAGCCGACGGTGATCGATGACGTCGAGCCCGGATCCACCATCGAGCAGGAGGAGATCTTCGCACCGGTTCTTGCGGTCATTAAGGCGAGGGATTTCGATCACGCGCTAGAGATCGCGAACGATACCGAGTTCGGTCTTACCGGGGCGGTATATTCGACAAGCCAATCAAATCTGGAAAAGGCTCGGCGCGAATTTCATGTTGGGAATCTTTACCTGAATCGGAAATGTACGGGAGCGCTTGTCGGGGTTCATCCGTTCGGAGGTTTCAATATGAGCGGAACGGATTCGAAAGCGGGCGGCCGCGAATACCTCCTACAGTTCATGCAAGGAAAATCTGTGTCGCAAAAGATTTGACGCCTCTTCAACTAAAGACAAAAATGATCCATTCAACTAAAACGCCGTGGCTGATTGTCGCGGCGTTTCTTTTCACGGCTTCTGCGTATGCTCAAAAACCCGGGCCGAAACAAAAACTTGCACCGAAGCCGGTAATCTTTGCGGTCCTTGACGGCGGAAAGCGCGTAGAGCCGATAGCCTCGGTCGACGGCGGCAAGCTAGCAACTACAAATCTTGCCGAAGGACCTCTGGCAAAATCTTTCGTGACTGCTTATTACAAACCGAAGTCGTCATACGCTTTGATCTTCGGCGGAGCGGGCGACGGTGCCGTGACGATCGTTAAGTCGAATATCGGAACCGAATGCGGAGGAGCCTCTGCGGAAACGGTTGCCAAGCCGGCAAAAGCGAAGCTCACCGGATTGGTGATGGCTTTGGCCACGAATGCAAAACTCAACGCGAGAGCCGCCGGCTTCCGGAGGAAACCTTCAATCGAAGAAAGGCGTGAGATCGAAAAGCTGGTTGCCGCCGAATTCGTTGTGCAGGGTGCATCGGCGACCGCTGTGAAAACGCTCCGATATCACAATCTAACCGCCATTGATGTGGAGGACGACGATATTCCGGAGTTTGTCGGTTCATACTGGATAGCTCCTACTGCGGGAGAACGACGTCTCATTTTCTTTGTCGCCGAATATGACGCGAACAGCAAGATGCAGTTTTCGATAAAAGAGCACTCGGTTGTCAAACCCGATGACGTGATGAGCGGCGACGTAAAAGATCTGGACACCGGAGTCGGGCACGAGCTTTTACTCGATGTATTCGACTACGACGCCGACGGTGTGGGAGAGATCTTTACGATCGGGCAGGCCTTCGAGGGGAACAATTATTATGTTTATAAGCGCGGTGAAGGTGGAAAGTGGGCGAAGGTGCACGAGACGTATAACTATCGTTGCGCTTATTAGATCGACAACGACAAATTAATCTGACGGCAAAGGTCGAGTTTTACGCCTTTGCCTTTTTTCATTATGATTATTAGCTTGCTTTGACTATGAAGATCGTTTTTATGGGAACGCCGCACGCGGCGGTTGCAAGTTTGGCCCGGCTCATGCAGGACGGGCACGAGGTTGTTGCCGTGTACACCCAGCCCGACAAGCCCGCCGGCCGTGGGAATAAGATCTTGTTTTCCCCGGTTAAGCGATTCGCGACCGACCACGACCTTCCGATATTTCAACCCAGCAAAGTCAGAACTAAGGAAGCGCTGGAGGAATTCCTATCACACAAAGCAGACGTTGCGGTCGTAGTCGCTTACGGGCGCATTTTACCTGCAACGTTTCTCAACGCATTTCCGATGGGTGCGATCAATGTGCATTTCTCGCTGCTTCCCAAGTATCGAGGCGCGGCTCCGGTTAACTGGGCAATCGTCTTTGGTGAGAAAAGTTCTGGCGTAACTGCCATGCAGATGGATGCGGGGCTCGACACCGGTCCTATCCTCATGCAGCGTGAAACCGAGATCGGTGAAAACGAAACGGCTATTGAGTTGATGCAAAAACTTTCTGTGCTCGGAGCCGATCTGCTGGCCGAAACATTGACAAGTTTTAAGACACTCGTGCCGCAGCCGCAGAACGAACTTGAATCTTCATTGGCGCCGATAATGAAAAAGGAAGACGGTCTCATCAGCTGGATGCTTAATGCCTCAGACATCTCAAACCGTGTGCGCGGCTTCCAACCGTTTCCGACAGCATTCACTTTCTTTCAGGGAAAACAAATAACGGTTTGGAGCTCCAATGTTGCCGACGCGCCTCACGAACTTCGGCACCCGGGTGAAATCATCGAAGTGTCCCGGGATCGTATTTTAGTTTTTTGCGGAGGCGATTCGGTTTTGCAAATAAACGAGGTGCAGCTTGAGGGGAAAAGGCGCATGCATACGCGAGATTTTGTTAACGGTGTTCGTCCGCAGATCGGAGAAGTATTCGGAAGTTGATGCGAAAGGAAGAGACGTTTCAGATCATCACGTTTTACCAGTTCAAGGAGCTTTCTTCGGAATGGTTAACGGAGCTAAAGCCTGCGCTGCGAGAAGCGATGCAGTCTCATTCGATAAAAGGGACGATCATTCTCGCCGAGGAAGGTTTCAATGCGACTGTCTGCGGCGAACCCGCAACGCTGAAGCGTTTCGTCGACGTCGCGGAAAAGATCTTGGGAGCGAAATTAAACCTTAAAGCTTCCTTTCACGAACGATGCCCGTTCAAAAAGATCGACGTCAAGATCAAGCCGGAGATCGTCACCCTCAAAAAGTCGGTCGATATTGCAAAAGGCGCCGGCACGCATGTCGGCGCCGCGGAATGGAATGAGCTGATCTCGGATCCGGAAGTTGTCGTAATCGATACACGCAACGATTACGAATTCAGAAACGGGACTTTCAAGCGCGCCATGAACCCGGGAACCGAAAAATTCAGCGACCTGCCGAAATTCGTTTCGGAAAATCTGGATCCTAATGTTCATCAGAAAGTCGCGATGTTCTGCACGGGCGGGATCCGATGTGAAAAGTTTGCGCCCTATGTTAAAGGTCTCGGATTCAAACAAGTCTTTCAACTCGACGGCGGAATATTGCGTTACCTCGAAGAAATTCCCAGGGGAGAAAGCTTGTTCGAAGGCGAGTGCTTCGTTTTCGACGAGCGGCGGACCGTTGACGAAGATCTTAAGAAAGGTATTGGTCCGGATTATTCGCAAATGGGGAAGCATTCTGATGAGGCAGGCGGCTGATCGGTTCGTATGACAATCTCACCGGCACGTCGCGCGGCGTTGGAGATCTTAAATCGGATCGACGAGGATCGCGCATTTTCATCGGCTCTTCTGCCGCAATACGAAGCCTCGCTTTCACAGAATGATCGTGGCCTCTGTCACGAACTTGTTCTCGGTGTACTCAGGCGTAAGCTGTACCTTGACGCGGTGATCAATAGTTTCGTAGGGGCCAAGAAGCTCGATACGGTAGTTCGGAATGCTCTGCGGCTGGGCGCTTACCAGATCACATCTCTCGACAAGATACCTTCGTACTCGGCGATCAACGAAAGTGTAAATTTGGTCCAAGCCGCGAAGAAGACTTCGGCGAAAGGACTCGTCAATGCGGTGCTCCGGCGAATAAGCGAGAAACCGGCGTCGCTTGAATTTGCTGATGAAGTTGAACGGCTGTCGACTGAAACATCCCATCCACAATGGTTGATCGAGAAGTGGATAGAAGACTTCGGATTTTTCTAGGCTATGCCAATTTAGAAGGTAAGTGCTGCG
>JBDTMK010000306.1:0-4139 GCA_039934315.1 Pyrinomonadaceae bacterium
TCGGCAAAGCTGACCGGGGCCGGGCGACGCCCGGAAACGCTTCTGTGGCGACTGCAAATTGAATGTGTATAACCTGTCCTCGATGACCCGATACGACGCCGAACATCTTCTGCGAATGTCAGAAGGCAGATTGTGCGTCCGGTATTTCGAGAGGCCTGACGGCACTATTCTGACCCAGGATTGTCCGGTTGGCTGGGCGAGAGTGAAGCAGCGTGTGTCCGTTTTCGCAGCCGCGGCAGTCTCACTTTTGATCAGCATTTTCGGCAGCATCTTTGTTGTGTCGTCGTTTAGTCGGAGAACTCAGGTCGTCGGCTCGCTGGCGTATCCAAGTCCGACACCGGTTCAAAGGACCGTGCCCTTGATCGGCGAGGCTGAACCGCTGATGGGTGCAGTTGCGAACACTGGACGACCTGCACCGACGCCAAAGCGTGCGATCCGAGAGTTGAAAGGCGACGTAATTATGAGGGTCGGGAAACCCGTCGCACCAACTTCTGAGCTTTAATAGAGCGGTTTCGATACCCGAGGGTGAGTTCGGCTATTGACCGGCTTCGTCACGCTTCTCCTTGACGATGTAATTCGACTTCGCGCGGACAACGGCTTTCGCGGGTCGAGATACCTGGATCTTTATTTTTTTACGATCGCCCGGCTTGCCGTCTTCGGTCGCGTAATAACCGATCGAGTATTGTCGCCGCAATTCTTCGGCGACGCCGGCAAATGCAACCTCGAGATTTGGTATTGTATCCGCCTCAAAGATTCGCCCTCCGCTGTTCGTCGCCAGTGTCTCGAGATAAGTTTTGCCTTTCTGATACTCCGCGTCGCTCTGCCCGCGGCCAAGCTGAACCAGCATTCCCGCCGGCATCTGAATACCGTAGCTTTGCGCGACGGCATTCGCGTTGCTCTGCTGAGTGTTGTATCGGATCGGGTAAAAGAGTGCATCGACCTCTTCGACTGCGGTGACCGTGCTTTGATAATCTGCGCGGCGTGAAGTCGTATCCACGCCATCCGTAAATATCACTACCGCCTTTCGCCCAAGCGCCTTCACAAGATCGAGAGTCGCCACGTAATCCACGGCATCGTACAAGCTCGTGCCACTCCCGAACTGCGCTTTGTAGATCGCCGCAAAAAGTTTCTGTTTCTCGGTGGTCGGTTCTGTAAGTATCCGGATGCGGCCGTCGAACGCCACGACCATGACCTTGTCGGTAGGGCGAAGTTGATTTACAAACGTCACGGCCGCGAAATGGATCTCATCGATCTGGTATCGGGTCGACGGGCTTGTGTCGATCATTAATACAACGGTGAATGGCTGTTCGGACGATTGAAAATATGTGATCGCCTGCGGAATACCGTTCTCGAAGATCCTGAAATCTTTTTTCTTTAGTCCGGGGATAAACCGGCCGTCACGATCGAGGACCGAGACGGGCGTCGTTACGAGATTTGTCTCAACGGTCACAACATCATCTTCTGTGTTTGGCGTCGGCCTAGCTGCAGGCGGCGGAGGCGGTTGATTCAAAGGATCGACAATGGCCGGCTTAACCTTGCTCGCAGGCTTACTGCCTCTCAATGCCGGCGCCTTTCGAGTACGCGTCTGGGCAATAGTAGAAAAAACTAAAACGTGGACAAATAATATGAAAACGGCAGCCTTTGTCATTGGAATGTCCTCCCTGAAGTGAAGAAAAGCGGTGATGATCCGGGATAAGTATTCGTGATCGAGCGGCCGCGCATTCTGGCGCAGCCGGACGAGTCGGGAAGAGCCCGCAACATTTGGGAAAGCGTTAAAGCGTTATAAAAACTCAACACCGCCGGCAATGGGTTCGGCCACGATAAGAAGATCGTGCGATATTCCTCAGGTCGTCACAACAAGATAACACCGCTACCGAGCTCCTTTGTGACGATTTAGTGATAAGACGTTTCGAGACCGTGACTAGTTACGCCTTTAGTGGAGAATCCAGATACCATCTATAATCTGAACGATGACCGATGTTGTAAATGTGATTGGCGGCGGCCTGGCGGGAGTGGAAGCGGCATGGCAGGCAGCCGAATCCGGTGCAAAGGTGCGATTGTACGAGATGCGTCCTGTCGTGAAGACGCCGGCACACCGGACGGATAAGCTGGCAGAGATCGTCTGCTCGAATTCCTTAAAGACCGATGAGCCCGGAAGCGCCCCGTACCTGTTAAAGGAAGAATTGCGGCGGGGTAATTCGTTGGTGCTGGAGGCCGCAGAAGCGACACGTGTGCCGGCCGGCGCCGCATTGTCCGTTGACCGTATCAAGTTTGCAGAGATCATTACGGAGCGTGTCGAGCAGCACCCGAACATTGAAGTTGTGAGGGAAGAGATCAAATCGATTTGGGATTTGGGATTTGGGAACTCGGCATTCTCAAGCGAACCGCCATCGGCTAGTGCTCCGCGATCCGCAATAGGCGAATCCCAAATCCAAAATCCGAATTCCCAAATCACAATCGTTGCGACCGGCCCATTGACCAGCGACGCGCTCACAGCCTCGATAATGGAATGGACGGGCGACGACCAGCTTTATTTTTACGACGCTATCGCGCCGATCGTCGCGGCTGATTCGATCGACATGTCGATCGCGTTCAAAGCGGCGCGCTACGGCAAAGGCGGCGACGATTACATCAACTGCCCGATGAACCGCGATCAGTACGAAACTTTTATCACGGAACTGCTTGCTGCAAATTCGGTCCCACTGAAACGATTTGAAGAAACGCGTTGGTTCGAGAGCTGTCTGCCGATCGAAGAGATCGCACGCCGCGGCGTCGATACGTTGCGATTCGGCCCGATGAAGCCAAAGGGCCTGCCCGATCCGAAAACCGGTTACGAAGCCTACGCGTGCGTTCAGCTTCGACAAGAGAATTTGATGGCGGATGCGTATGGGCTCGTCGGATTCCAGAATCACCTTCGATACGGTGAACAAGCGCGAGTGCTAAGGCTGATACCCGGAATGGAGAATGCTGAGTTCCTGCAGTTCGGGCAGATCCACCGGAACACGTTTATCAATTCACCTAAGATCTTGAACGAAGATCTTTCGACACGAAAGAATCCAAACCTGTTCTTCGCGGGTCAGATCACGGGAGTCGAAGGCTATGTCGAATCGGTCGCTACGGGATGGCTGGCGGGAATAAATGCAGTCCGGGTTTTGCGTCAGCAGCCGATGCTGACCGCTCCGCCGACATCAGCCATCGGAGCTCTTTGCCGATACGTTTCGAACGTCGAGACGAAGAACTTCCAGCCGGTGAACATCACTTTTGGTTTGCTGGAAGAACTGCCTCTCGAGCTTCGCAAGAAATATCGCAACAAGCGCGAGCGGCATATGGTGCAGGTTGAGAGGGCGTTGGTGGATTGGGATGAATTTATGAAAAGCGTTTGTTATGGTGAGGCACAAAGTGCAAGACCTCTAGGATAGAAGAGCGGGGGCGAGCCCGCATTCCGGACTGCGAATGTAATTCTGTTCGACGTCATCCTAATCTTGTCAGAATCATAATCGCCTTTCGTCAGCTAGCCCAGTTCGCACGTTCGGAAGGCGGGCTTGCTCCCGCTCTTCACAAGGAGAAGCAACTGCGGCCAGGCTTTCCTAATCAAACCAGCGGACTCGTATCTATGAAGCCCGTTCTATATTTACTTACTATATTTACTTTCGCGGCGGGGACGTTCGCGCAGTCAGGGCGTGTAAAACCTGCTGAATCGCCCACGCCGCGGCCGATGGCCCCACCCCGGGTAACTTATATCCCGACCCAAGCGGCGTCCACTTCGGCTTCTCCGCGGGCGACGCCTACCCCTGCCGATGACGAGGTTGTAAAGATCGCCTCGACACTTGTTCCGATTCCCGTTGCAGTCCTTGATGCGAACGGACGCTCAGTGTCGAATCTGCGCGTGTCTGATTTTGAGTTGAGGATAGACGGTCAGGTAGTCGAGATCAGCGAGCTCGCGCGCAGCGAAACTCCTATCCGCCTGGCGATGCTATTCGATAATTCGTCGAGCGTCCTCATCGCGCGTGAGTTTGAAAAGGACGCCGCCGTAAAGTTCTTTCGACGCGTTATTCGACCCGAGAAAGATCTGGCCGCGCTCTATAGCGTCGCGACAACCACTGAATTGGAACAATCTTTTACGTCGGAGATATCTTCGC
>JBDTMK010000307.1:0-4138 GCA_039934315.1 Pyrinomonadaceae bacterium
CACCGCGACAAAAATAGGCGACAGCAAGGAGAGTTTGGCGGAGGTCGAGCTGGATATCGAATCGACGCCGAATTCGTTTAGCGTCGAAGCTAACTATAAAGGCACGAACTGGAACGACAAGCGAAACGAGAACAGGAATCGAAAGATCGAGGTCGAGTTTCATCTTTTCGTACCGCGAACCGCTGTCTTGAATGAGATCGAAACCGTAAACGGTTCGGTTACCGTATCGAACTTCACAAATATAACGAAGATCTCGGCAGTCAACGGCAACGTTAATGCGACCAATCTCCGCGGTGCTGCAAATCTCTCTACCGTAAACGGCCAGGTTATTGCCGATTTTGATCGAGTCGATCCCGGCAGCAAGATCAACCTGAGCACAGTTAACGGCTCGGTCAGTCTCGTCGTTCCGTCGAATCTCAACGCGACCATCAAGGCGGACTCGTTGAACGGGAACATTACTAACGACTTCGGCCTGCCAATGAGAAAGGGACAGTATGTCGGCCGCGACTTATACGGACGTGTCGGCACCGGTGAGGCGCAGATCAAACTGGACAGCGTAAACGGCAAGCTGTCGATCGGACGAAAGGCAGATGGAGGTACGCCGAATCCGGCGACGAACCTGCTCCCAAACAAAAAGATGGACGAAGACGATAACGACAACGATAACGATAATGAAACCAGCGCACTTGATGCTGCAAAGGCGGAACGTGAAATCGCGCGGGCGATGCGTGAATCCCAAAGGGTGACTGCCGAGTCGATGAAGGAGGCTCACAAAGCGATCGAAGCGATGGGGCCTCAGTTCGAGAAGCTAAAGATCGACGAACTCAAGAAGATAGAGAAGATCAAGCTAAAGATCGATGGTGAGAAGATCGATGAGCAGGTCCGAGAGGGCATGCGGGCGCTCGAAGAAATGAACCGGATGCGACTTACTGCCAGATTCGCGGGTTCACCGACAGTCGAAAAAAAACAAAACACCATCATCGTCAAAGGCACGCCGAAGGTAAATATAGAAGCTAAGGGTTGTGCCGTAAGTGTTCGTGGTTGGGAGAAGTCCGAAGTTAAATACATCGTCACGGAAGTCGCCGACGGGCGTGGCCGAGCTGCCACCGTTGCGGAAGAGAGGACGGACTCATCGGTCACACTGAAGGTCATAAACAATGCGGGCGGGGCAGCATTTCCGATGCCGCCTTTCCAGGTCGATCCTGAACGCGTGCGTGTCGAAGTTTACGTTCCAAAGAAATCCAATTTGAGAATTGTTACCGATGGCGAGATCCGTTTGGACGGAGTTTCGGGAGATATTGAATTGAAGGGCGATGGTGAGTCGATCAACGTTCGCGATGTCGATGGACACTTGAACGTTTCCGCTAATGAAGCCAGCGTTCGGGTGATCGGATTTAAAGGCGACTTCGATTCACAGACTGCCTGCGGTGATGTGTTTCTTGAGGGGGACTTCAAAACGCTATCGGCGAAAGCAACTGACGGCACTGTGACCCTGACCTTGCCCGAGAACACTAACGCCAGTTTTGTATCGAACACAGAAGTCGAGTCGGAAGGCGTTGAAATGGTTCAAGAAGATGAGCACACGTGGCGGCTGGGAAGGGGCGGATCGAGATTTAATTTTGACTTTAATGAAGGCAAGCTCGTTGTTCGCGGCTCCGCTGCTGTAACTTCGAAGTAATCCGATTTCATGTCCGGTTTTTTCCGGGCTTTTATTTTGCAACTATATGACCAGTCTTACGTTTTAGTCAGAGTATTATTTTCGCTCTTATAATTTTTTACGTTCATTTTGTATGTTTTTCATGAAGAAGTTTTATGCGGTCATTGCTTCGAGTCTCCTGGCAATCTCCGTCAATGCACAGTTGAATGGGAATGCAATAGCAGGAGACGCAACAAGCTCGGAACCGGCTTCCGTTACGACCGGAAACGCTGTCAAAGAAAACCTGAAAAAAAATCCCAGGGTCGAACTTCCGCCCGAGAAAGCACGCCCCGTAACGATCCCAAAGATCGATCCTGTTGGCCTTGTCATCGACGGTCGGCCGGACGAGGAAATGTGGAAGACCGCATCGGTCTTCAAGGATTTTTATCAGACGAGTCCCGGGGACAACATCGCGCCTTCGAAGCCGACCGAAGTGCTGATGATGTACGACGAAAAGAATTTGTACGTCGCGTTCAAGTGCTGGGATGAAAAAGACAAAATTCGGGCGACGGTTGCAAAGCGCGATAACGTATATGGCGAGGACAATGTGCGCATGTGGATCGACACATACAACGACCAGCGACGCGCTTACGTTCTCGGCTTCAACCCATTCGGGATTCAGCAGGACGGCATCTACACTGAAGGCCAGGGAGCGGATTTCTCCGTCGACATCGTCATGGAATCGAAGGGAGTCATCGAAGACTGGGGATGGTCGGTTGAGGTAAAGATACCTTTTAAATCGCTGCGTTACGCCGCGGGCAAAGGGAAATCCTGGGGCTTCAATGCGGCGCGTAACATAGATCGCTTCAATGACGAATTCGACCAGTGGCTTCCCGACGATCGAAACGTTTCCGGATTCCTGATCAAGCACGGAAAAATTACGGGGCTCGACGGGATCAAATACGAACGAACTTTGGAAATTGCGCCGAGTATCACGGTCTCCGAGTCGGGAACGCGAAAACGAACAATCCCCATCTCTGCGGCGAACGCCAACGGCTATGATCCGATCTTCAATCCTATCGGTCTTCGGGACCCGGGCAAATTTATTAATGATTCCTTAAAGGCCGACCTTGGGGTGAACTTGAAGTACACCTTTAGTCCGAACATCACGCTCGATGCGGCGATAAATCCGGACTATGCGGAGATAGAAGCGGACGCTCCGGTTGTAACTGCGAACCAGCGGTTTCCGATCTTTTTCCAGGAAAAGCGCCCGTTCTTTCTTGAAGGAAAAGAGATATTCGAATCGCCCCTGCAGCCTTTCTATTCGCGGACCATTGTCGACCCCGACCTTGCTGCGAAGCTTACAGGCAAAACAGAAAAGACGACGTTCGGCTTCCTGGTCGCTTCCGACAACGCACCGGGAAACTACTCGGAAGATGAGCGCGGGGATCCCATCATAGCTCAGCAAATCGCTCCGTTCGTCAATGCGAATGCGCTCTTCAGCGTGCTTCGCGTCAAGCAAGACATTGGCAGGGAAAACAGTCTCGGATTCTTTGCGACAGCGCGGATCTTTCCGAAAAATCGAAATTTTACAGGCGGGTTTGACGGAAAGTTTAAGCTTAATCCGCAAACAAGCTTGTCTTTCCAAGTTCTGGGCACCCACTCTCAAAGGCCTCTTTATGACGAGGATGCCGGTCGCACTGACTATCGCACCGGAAACGGCGTCGGATACTACCTGAATCTGGACTACACGACGGATCGTCGGGGTTGGTTCTTCGAAGCCGAAGGCCGCTCAAAAAACTACCGTGCCGAGGCGGGCTTTACGCGGCGAACGAATACCAACTCGTTCTTTTTCTACAATCGATATAGTTCGAAATCGGAGCCAAAGGCACGCATCATTCGAGCGAGCTGGGCGCAGTTTGCGCGCTACACAGTTGATTGGGACGGAAGGATCCAGGGCGGTCTCGCCGGCGTCAACACCAACCTATCGCTGCAGGGCAGTCTATTTGTGTCGGCCGAAACCGGCGTGCAGTTCGAGAAGCTCTACGAGAGTGAGTTCGGGAATCGATCCACGAATCGACCTGGCACTTTTTTCGGTGCACCAACGCGTTCTTCCTACGAGCCGTACTTCAGCGTGAACTTCAACAAGACTGTTAATAAGAAACTGTCATTGTACGGATTTGCGGGCTCGATCATCAACGCCTTCGACTTCGATTTCGGTGCGGGAAGTCGGTATCCGCGGACGAGTCCGGCGTTCCGAGACTACCTCAGCAGCCCTGAATACAATCTTTACGTTCAGCAGCTCTATGCTCATCAGGCCGACCCGAATGTTCCTTTCCCGACGAATTTCCCGCGGCCTCCCGGCCTTGATCCCGGACGCGGATGGCAGTTCGATCTGAACCTCGGGGGAGAATACAAGCCGATCGATCCGCTGCGCGTGTCGCTGGATTATACGAAGAGCCGGTTGATAAGAAATGACAACGGCGGGAAGGCTTTCGACAC
>JBDTMK010000308.1:0-4124 GCA_039934315.1 Pyrinomonadaceae bacterium
GATCGCGACTGCCATCAATGCCATCATCATGAATGTAGTTATGATCTTTTTCATTGCTCTATAACTCCCTTCCTTGTTCAAGTCGAAACCTCAGTTTCGTCGCAATAGATATCGCAACGAACGTGCCATAAAACTAAACCACGTTATTGCAATAGTTACAGCCACGCGCGAATCTTTTTGAAGTTCTCGGGATACTAAATCGGCTACGTTTCTTCAATTTCGTATGCCGATCCAAGACAATTTCACGCAAAGCTCGCCAAGTTCGCGAAGAGTCGAATCATCCTTTGCATCCTTAGCGAGCTTTGCGTGAAATTCTTAAAAAACTGCTAGGCGTTCGGAGAGAATGTGCTAAGTTTTTGGGAAGAGATAAAAGCAGCTTGGGTAATTTGCAAGCATCTGAGTTTTTCGATTTCAAGCTCTTTTACGTATCACGCGATGAAGTTTATTCGCTATTCAAAATTCAAAGGTTTCGATGTTGCGGGTCTCGATCTCGGCTCACTGATGGACGCGTTGTCGGAGCAGATGCTCGACTCCGGTTTCAACGAAGATTACTGGTGGACCCGCCAACGACAGCAGCCGGACGATTCGCTTGACGCTCTTCGTCAGGCGATCCTCCAGGCATTACTCGACCAGGAGGTCCTCGGTGAGCAGGACGTCGAGCAAATGCTGACGGACAACGGCGGTGAATTCAAAGGCTCGCTCCTCGAGGAACTGATCAATCAGTTGATCGAGCGCCTGGTCGAGGAGGGCTATTTGAATTTGAAAGAGCTTCCTGCCGAACAGCGGCTCGAGTCCAAGGATGGAACCGGGCAGGGCGAGATCGGTGAGCCGGTGCCGCGGAACATCAAGTTCGAGGTTACAGAGAAGGGCCTCGACTTCCTTGGTTACAAGACACTGCAGAAACTTCTCGGAAGCCTCGGCAAGTCTTCGATCGGCCGTCACGAAACTCATTATCTCGACACCGGAGTCGAGGCCGCTCTTAGCTCGAAGCAATACGAGTTCGGCGATACGATCAACCTCGACGTAAATGCCACGCTGCTTTCTGCGATCACACGCGAGGGCGTATCCGTTCCGCTCAATCTCGAGTACAGCGACCTGTACATTCACCAACAGGATTACAGTTCTTCGTGCGCTACTGTCGTTATGCTCGACTGCTCACACTCGATGATTCTTTACGGAGAGGACCGGTTCACGCCGGCGAAGAAAGTCGCGCTCGCACTGGCTCATCTTATCCGCACACAGTACGCGGGGGACTCGTTGAAGATCGTCCTATTCCATGACGGCGCGGAAGAATTGCCGCTCGCGCGTCTCGCGACAACTCAAGTCGGGCCATACCATACAAACACCGCTGAAGGGCTGAAGCTCGCCCGCCGAATTCTGACGGCGCAGAACAAGGACATGAAGCAGATCGTGATGGTCACAGACGGAAAGCCGACTGCGGCCTTTATCGAACCCTCAAGTCCGGCGTTCCTCGGCTATCGCAAGCACTCGGACCGCGTGCCGGGCGAGCAGCGGCTCTTGTACAAAAATTCGACGGGAAACGATCCATTCGTGATGGCCGAGACCTTCAAGGAAGTTCAGGCCTGCCGCAAGTCGGGAGTCATGATCAATACGTTCATGCTGGCGAGCGACTATTACCTCGTCGACTTCGTCAAGCAGATGACCGCGATGACGAGAGGCAAAGCTTATTTCGCGAATCCGAACAATCTCACACAGTTCGTTCTGATGGATTTTCTCAAACGACGCACGAGCCGCGTACGATAGGGGGATAGGAATTTTCGTGTCATTATGGGGTCCGCTTTGTTCGTGTCCTTTCGTGTGAGTTCGTGGCTTCAGTCCTTAAGAAAAATAACCACGAACTCACACGGAACGGCACGAACAAGGAAGAGCACGAATTCCGAAAGACTCGAAAATCCGCCTATCGCTTTCTTGCTTCTTGGTAAGGTTTTAGGAAACGCGGAAACCACGAAACACATGAATCACACAAAACAAATCAGAAAGCATTTCACTTTCGGCACCCTTTAGCCGTATTAGAATACGCAGACTCAAGATCTGAGAGCGCTGTGTTAGAATCGTTGGCATTAGAAACTGATCTCCCGATATAATGCTCAAAAACGATCTCCTTGATCTGACTTTGTTCTTCGATCTCGAATGGGTACCGGACGCTGCCGGAGCGAAGCGTCTGCTCGGCCTTCCGGAAGCAATATCGGAGCGCGAGGCGATCGACGAGCTATGGAAGTATTCGGGTGCCACCGTTGAAAATCCACGTCCGTTCGTAAAATATTTATTCTCTCGTGTTGTCTCGATCGCTTTTCTTTCACGGCGAACTCTGTGGCGCGACGGCGTTAAGGAAACCGAATTCAAACTGCACTCGCTGCCGCGCCTGCCGCTCAGTGGGCACGACGTGGACGAGGCTTACATCATCGAGCGTTTTCTGTATTTCATTGGCGAGCGTGAGCCGAATCTCGTTGGCTACAATTCGAACGATTCGGATCTGCAAGTGCTTATTCAGCGGGGCCTGATCAACGAGATCGGTGCGGCGCGATTTTGCGAACGTCCGCAGAGACCCTGGGAAGGGCGAGATTATTTTTCCCGTTTTGGTGAAGAGCATCTCGACCTACTGCGGTTGTTCTCGAATGGAAACATGAAACCGACGCTCAATGAGCTTTCTCGGCTTTGCGGGTTTCCGGGCAAGACGGGTACAAGCGGCGGGGACGTTGTCGATCTCTGGCTGGAGCGGGATCTCCGAAAAATAGTTGAGTACAATCAGCTCGACGCGCTCAATACTTACCTCGTCTGGCTAAGGGTTGTTCGTTTTTGCGGAAAACTTTCGGACGATGAATATCAATCCGAGCAGTTTCAGTTCCGCGACTTTTTGGAAGAAGAATCGGCGAAGCCGAACGGCCATCACATCCGATCATTTATCGATAGTTGGCCTTTCTAGTTCTACCTCTCTTGCATGCTTTTCCGCCAAACCCTTTACGAAGAACTCAAGAAAAAGAGCGAAGAGTTTTCGCGATTTATTTCGGAGTATACGTCAGATGTGGATGTGTATCTCGAGGGCATGTCACGTCTCGAGAAAACGGCGGCGGCCGACGTTCAACAACTGCTGAGTGATCTTGATGGAAAGTCCGCGGCAATTCCATCGGACGAAGTTTCCGCCGGATCTTTCACGATCGGATTCGACAGTGCTTGGGAGAATCATGAGCAGGCTCGCGGATGGGCGTCTGACATCCTGGATCGACGCGTCACCTTTGCTGCCGACGGGAGCCAGATCTACACCGGAAAGGAAACGCTTGTCCCCATCGCGGCTGTGCAGATCGGATGGTTCGAAAATCCGCACGACCTCGATTCGCTCTACGAGAAGAACGCGAGTTTCCAGTTGCTGACGCCGGCGGATCTCCTCGCTGAATGGGAGGAGCCGATGAATCCCGACATCCGCGTCGAGGCCGCGAGGTATCTTGGCGAGGTCGAACGGCTCGGCGAGTTCCTGCAAAAGAGATCCGGTTGGCAATCGCGAGGCGAGCGAATGCCGCTGGCGTTTTTCGACAACCCGCTTCTCGTGCCGTTTTCACAGAAAGGATTGCAGAAAAAATTTCTCGATGCGACGGTTCGGCTGGTCGAGTTGTCGAAAGAATGTGAAGTACCTCTGATCGGTTATGTGGATCGAAGTTATTCTCGAGACATTCTTTCAATGCTCGAAGCGTTCATTGGCGGCGAAAACAATAGGGCATCGGCCGTGTTCGACGCCTCGGTCCTCCGAGGGCGTAAAAAGGACGGGTCCCGAACGTTGAACGTCTGGGGTGATCGCACATGCTTTTGTTTTTCGACCCGGCGCGGGCTAGAGGCTTTTCTCGATGAATCGACGCGAAGATCGAGCGTCGGATTCACATATCTTCAAACGACGGCCGAATCGGCACCGGCGCGATTGGATATACCTTCGTGGGTTTACGAAAAGGGCTTTCTCGACGAGGTGGTCGACATCGTCCGAGCGGAATGTGTAGTCGGACTTGGTTATCCTTACGTGCTTGAAACTGCCGACCAGGCCGCGGTGATATCGACACGGGACCGCGAAGTTTTCTTCCGAGCTTTGCAGGAATTAACGACTCGTGAAAAACTAGATT
>JBDTMK010000309.1:0-4113 GCA_039934315.1 Pyrinomonadaceae bacterium
CCGATATAGAAATTACGACTGCAAATGATCTTGATAACTTCATTATGTTCTCGCCCGTGAGCATATTCTTCAAAGTAACGGAAGGGTGGTCACTTTTATTTGGGTGTCACCCGCCATCAACTCGGTCCCGTCTGAAAGGTGTTCGTATCTGACGTACGCAAGCCCGATAGCTCTGTGCAATTTGGGCGATATCGTCACTGACGTCACACGCCCAGCGTTTTTGCCTTCCTTCGACAACAATTCCCGACCCGGTTTCAAATCGCTTTCTACCACGGACAATTTCGAAGACTTTATCCCCGTCAGCTTTTTCGCTACATGGCCTCGAAAATGTATACGGGCGATGATCTCCTGGCCGATATAGCAGCCTTTCGTATATGAGATCGTATCCTCAATTCCGATTTCCGGGACGATCGTGTTCTCATCCATGTCAATCCCGTAAAGAGGTATTCCGTTTTCGATCCGGAGCGTTTCAAAGAGCTCTTCCGAAATCTCGGCCGCACCGAAATACTTCAGCTCACCGAGAAAGTCGACGGCATCTTCGCGATGGACAAAGTAATCGGCTCCGTACTTGGTATCGAATTCTGTGAACGGCGGTGTGATCGGGATGAAGGAACGGTCAAAGACACTGATGAATCGGTACGTCTCAGAAAGGTCTTCGACGAAAAAATTGCCTGCCATCGTAAAACGAAAAAGATTATCGAAAATTTTCTGTCGCGTAGCAGCTTCCGTCTCGAAGAGGAAATGATCACCTTGCCGCACGACTCTAACGAGGGCGAGCAACCTTCCCTGGGCATTGGGAAACGCGGCGAGCATACGGGCTCCGTCTTCGAGCGTCTTCACATCATTCGATATCAGCCCATCCAGGAACTGTACCGCCTCACTGCCGTGAACAGAGATCAGACCGCGGTCCTGCTGGTAAAAGCCAGCACCTCCGGAACGAATGTGATCGTAGCCAGTGTTGAATTCAGTCATACGTTTTGCGAGATCAGTGATGCGAGGACGACGAAGTGTCTTAGTTGAAGATCAAGGCCGCGTTGCGATGCGATAACTTGCGGGCTCGGGTGGTAAAGGGGAAGGATCGTTCTTCCGTTCCAGTCTTGGATGTGACCGGCGTGCGTCTTCAGCCTGAATTCATGATAGGCAATCAGGGAGAGAGCTTCAAGGGCGACTCCGCCGAGGGTTGCGACGACTTTGGGACGAATCAGGTCGAGAACCCGCATTAAATAGGTCGAACAGTTCTTTATTTCACTTCTCATCGGCTTTCGATTCGCATCGGTTAGCGACCTCGGGCTGCACATTACAGCGCTAGTGATAAATATATCTTCGCGGCGGAGGCCTATCGAATCGAGAAGCTTTTGAAAGTTGTTTCCTGATTTGTCCCCGTAGAACGGACGTCGCGTACGGTCGGCGCCAACCCGCCCGGGTGCCTCGCCGATAAACATTACTTTGGGATGAAGACTGCCGTTTAGGTCACTTAGAACGGCGATCTTGTCAGCGAGGCCGGGGCATATCCGGCAGGCCTGAGCTTCAGTGTAAAGGAGTTTATATTGTTCGTGCTTGGACAACGGCATGAGCGCTTTTGTTACAATTACGGTTCAATTCTAATACCTGAAAGTTACCAAGCATAATGAGTCAATTATCAGAAGCGACGATCCTCCAAACTCTAAGCCAGATCATCGATCCCGACCTCCGCAAGGACATTGTCACACTCGGATTTATCCGCGACCTCCGGCTCAGCGGCGGTGATGTTGCGTTTCGCATAGTACTTACAACACCGGCCTGTCCGGTGAAGGAAGAGATGGAGGAGCAGGCAACGGAGCTTGTTCGCGCGCTGGACGGCGTTACGAGCGTAAAGGTCACGATGGATGCCGAGGTTCCGCAAGGCCGCGGCGTCGCGAACAACATTGCGATCCCGGGTGTGAAGAACATCATTGCGGTGTCGTCCGGCAAAGGTGGCGTAGGTAAATCCACTGTCGCGGTCAATCTTTCCGTCGCTCTCGCGGCCGATGGCGCCAAGGTTGGTTTGATGGATGCCGATGTGTACGGTCCGAATGTTCCGATGATGCTCGGTACCGGATACGATCAGCCTGAAATCGCAAACGGTAAGCTAGTGCCCATCGAGGCACATGGGATAAAGATGATCTCCATGGCCGTGCTTGTCCCGCCTGATAAGCCGATGATCCTTCGGGGTCCGATGCTGCACGGCGTTGTTCGACAGTTTTTGAGCGACGTGAATTGGGGCGAGCTCGATTATCTGATCGTCGACATGCCGCCGGGAACGGGTGATGTGCAATTGAGTTTGGCGCAGCTCGTGCCAGTGCAGGGTGCAGTCCTCGTTACGACGCCGCAGGAAGTTTCATTGTCCGATGTGCGTCGCGCAGTAAAGATGTTCGAGACGGTGAATGTTCCGGTACTCGGTGTCATCGAGAACATGTCTTACTTCATCGCACCCGACACGGGTAACCGATACGAGATCTTTGGACGCGGTGGTGGGAAGAAGCTTTGCGCAGAATACAATCTCAATTTCCTGGGTGAAGTACCGCTCGGAATGGAAGTTCGTGAAGGCGGCGACAAGGGCGTGCCGGTAGTTGTTTCATTTCCCGAGTCACCTCAGTCGGCCGCATTTCGTCATGTCGCGGAAGAAGTTGCACGGCAGGTCTCGATCGAAGCGATGAAGCCGGAATTGGTCATCATGTCACGGGCCAAGTAGGCGTTCATCCATTCTTTGGTTCTGATCTTGAAAACAACAGTTAAGCTTCGTCGTGATTACAACAAGAGCGAGGAGCAGACTGCCGAGCACTCGGTACGCTCGAGATGAAGCTCAGCCCCTCGCTTTCTTTAGTTATGGCCTTTGTCTTACCCATCTCTCTCCACCAACCGAATGAACCTTGGACTGCGAGCTAGCTGTGGGAAAGATTGGCCGGACGTCGCCGTTCCTGTTCGGAACGAATGGCGGCCGAGCCGGGCGATCTCTGCGGCGACGGGCCTTTCGATGCCGGCATTTTCGCCCGCGGCGCTGAGCGGTTCACAACGAGAGTGCCGGAGGAACGAGCGTTTTCGGCTTTCGCAGTGCGGTCCACCTGCCTGCACGACAAGTAAAAGTACCGCGGGGAAAGCATGGGAAATAAACAGGCACAACCCCCGATCCTTGTTTTTTCATCGTACAGTCGGTAATATCTACCTTAACGTAAGGATTCGCGCTAGGCGGGTCCAACTTTTTGCCAGGAGATAAAATACATGTCAGCAGTAGCAGCCCCGACAGTTGAATTGGGCGTCACAGAAGCCGCCGCCGAAGAGATCAGAAAATTCTTCGAAGGCGAAGAGGATCTGAATGAGACCGCTGGACTGCGTGTCCGCGTCGTTCCCGGCGGATGCTCGGGATTTCAGTACAGTCTCAATATTGAAGAAGAATCGAAATCGGGTGATTTCATTCTTGACCGTCACGGGATCAAGCTTTTCGTCGATATGTTTTCAGCACAGTATCTGAATGGTGTGCAGATCGATTACACATCAAACATGATGGGCTCGGGCTTTACGTTCGAGAACCCGAATGCGACCGGCGGATGCGGCTGCGGAACCTCGTTCTCGGCCTAGTAAATTTCAAACCTTATATCGCTTTTAGCCCCGAACGATTTCGGGGCTTTTTTTTCTGGAGAACGTTTTTGATTGCGCGTTTTTCTTCGCATACGAAAGACAACTGAAGGCAATAGGGCAGGAAGGGAGAACGCCGGGCTTTTCTGATCGAAAGACAGAAAAGCCCTCGTTTGCGTGCACTAACACTGGACGCGCGAATTTTTCTGACAACCTGTTTGCCACCCCTGCACTCAAAGTGCTACCCTTTGGGTTAGCTGAGATCCGGACATGCGGCCCCGCTGCAACTCGATTCGGATCGGGAACTACTAAAAGTAGTTCGGGCAACAATAAGCAAAATAAATAAGAACAAGCCAGGGTCAGATTCGGAAACACCGAATCAGTCTTCCATTTGCTTTTCGTTAACCTGCGGCTTAATTGCCTTACCCTCGCCCCGCTATTGAAAAATTTAGGAGTACTACGTTTTGAATAATTTGAAGAAGATTTCATATCTGTCGTTTTTTGCATTGTTTATTAGTTTTG
>JBDTMK010000310.1:0-4108 GCA_039934315.1 Pyrinomonadaceae bacterium
CAGCAATACGACGCGCGCGTCGAGCGCGGCCACGGCCGCTTTCCGATTACGCGCATTCCCTATATCATCGAGCAAGCACTGCCGCTCACCGCCGGTATCAAGCATCTGATACTTGTCGGCGCCCGCAAGCCGGTGGCTTTTTTCGCTCAGGACAGCTGGAGAGTTCTTAAAAACGTTACGGTAAATTACGGCATTCGTTACGATATTGAGTATACCGAGGAGTTTGCTCCAACTCCGTTCCGCGACCCGCTCACGGGAATCACGCTGAGCGCGGCCGACGTTCAGGTCGCACAGGATGCTCTGCACGTCACGCAGGGATTTCCCCGTGACAGCAACAACTGGGCTCCGCGAGTCGGAGTTGCATGGGACGTGTTTAGCAACGGCAAGACTGTGGTTCGCGCTGCCGGCGGAATTTTCTACGATCATCCGCTTCTCGCTGTCGCGTTCAACTCGGACATCGCCGACGGTTCGCAGCAGCAGCAGGCTACATTGCTGCCCATCGGCGGCCCATCACCGACGGGACTGTTCAACGCGTTTCAGGTTTTCCACGGTACGGTATGTGGGGTTCAAGGCTCACAGTCGTTTTGCGGTGCGGCGGTAACGCCTGGCGTGGCAACCTCGGCTCAATACCTTTATGGATACCAGCGGTTCAATCCCGCTACCTTCACGGGCTTTGGACCAATCCTCCCATTCACTCTGAATGTCGCTCAGGATTTTCAGTATCCTGCTGCATTCCAAGGCAACCTGGGAATTGAACACCAGATTGGTAAGGACATGTCGATCTCGGCTAACTACATAACGGTCAACGCACATCACCTGGCGCACCCGCAAGATGTAAACCTCGTCAACCAAGGAGCGCTGATCGAGAATTTCCGACGATTCTTTGGGGGTCCGCCGCCGAGCCTTGCTGCCGCCGCATTCGGAATTTCCATTCCCAGCAGTGGGACCGATCCGCGTGTTGTGGCTTGTCCTGCCGGCGTTCCGGCTCCGCTGTGCTTTACCAATCTATCGGCCACGTGGGCCGCTCTTATTCCCGGACTCGTCGCGGCACCCGTTGCAAACTTGAACAATCGCGTCGTTTCGCCGGTCGCGGCAAATTACTTCCGCCGGCTTGGGCCGAATTATTTCTTCGTTACGTCGGCGACAGGCGGTCTGGTGAACAAGGCCACATTCGACAACGCTATCCAGGGAAGCGTTCGGACGCCGGGACCGATCAATGCGTATGCGGATGTGAATGCCCAGCTTTCGGACGGCAACTCGTCTTATAACGCCTTGAACATCGAACTCAAAAAACGGTTTGGAAGCAACATGCAGTTTTATGCGACGTATACGTGGTCGCATTCGATCGACGATTCATCTGATCTGCAAACTTTGCTGAAGCCGCAGGACAACACGAACTTTCGTGCTGAGCGTTCGGATTCACTATTCGATCAGCGTCACCGATTTGTTTTCAGCGGCATCTTCAGTGCTCCCGAAAACTGGCGGTCAGGCAGCATGTGGAAGAAGGTCATGTATGGCTTCTCGTTTGCTCCGATCGTTGAATACGGATCGGGTCGGCCATTCAACATCATTGCTCCGGGCGATGCGAACGGCGATTTCCAGAGCACGAATGAGCGGCCGTTCGTTCTCCCGGACGGCACGCTCTGTCAGGGACAAAAGGCGGTCGCGGATGTGAATGACCCGGTCTGCGTCCAGGGTTTCCCGATTAATGGAACGCTTGGCCGCAACGGCGGCATCACCCACAATTACTTTTCGCTCGATGCGCGTCTCACTCGACGCATTCGCTTTGGCGAAAGAATTAGCCTCGACCTGATCGCGGAAGGCTTTAATCTTTTCAACCGCTTCAACGAAGCGTCGGCGAATCCGTTCTACACGGTCGTCAACCGCTTCGACGAGCGTAAATCGAACGGAAAGTATTACAGCCAGCCGACATCGGCTTTCGACCCGAGGCAGTTCCAGTTCGGTGCGAAGCTGATCTTCTAAGTGGGTTTGTCTATATACGCACCAACGGCCGCAGGGTATTACCTGCTTTAACCGCAGATGACGCGGATAGCGCGGATAGGAAAACAGATGATTTGTTTCTTATCCGCGCCATCCGCGTCATCTGCGGTTAAAAACGTTGCAACAGAGATATGCCGGGCGCAGTGATCCTATCCTTCGGTGCTTTTCTTTCTCTGCTGGGCGATAATCGAACGGTGGTTTCGTTTTCAGAAAAGATCAGGCAGAAGGCGACAGAGCTTGGAATCGATAAGGTGGGCTTTGCGCGAGCTGAAGCCCTCACAGAACAACGTCCACGCTTTTTCGAATGGCTTGCCGGCGGCCGTCACGGCGAGATGGCGTGGCTCGAACGTGAACCGGAAAAGCGTGTCGATCCGCGCTTGATATTTCCGGAAGCCCGCTCGGTGATCTGCCTCGCCATCAATTACTACACGCCCTACCAGCATGCGAACCACAACGGGACCGGAAAGATCTCGCGTTACGCATGGGGCGACGATTATCACGATGTCGTAAAAGAAAAACTTCGCGCTCTGCTGGACTGGATCATGGCCGAGAATCCGGAAGCCGCGGGAAAAATCTGCGTCGATACGGCGCCCGTCATGGAAAAAGCCTGGGCCGTTCGCGCCGGGCTTGGCTGGATCGGCAAACATTCGAATGTGATCACGAAGGAGTTCGGTTCGTGGATCTTTCTCGGAGAGATCTTGCTGAATCTCGACCTGGACTATGATGAACCGATAGCAGATCACTGTGGCAGCTGTACCGCCTGCATTGAGGCATGTCCAACCGACGCGATCGTCGAGCCCTTCGTAGTGGATTCGACCAAGTGCATCTCATATGCGACCATCGAACTGCGCTCCGATGATCTTCCCGACAATATTTCGCCGCACCTAAACGGCTGGCTTTATGGCTGCGACATCTGTCAGGATGTTTGTCCCTGGAACCGTTTTGAAAAGCCGAGTGACGAAGCAAGATTCGCACCTCGCCTTTCGCAAACGTCGCTCGATCTCGAATCGGTAGACTCATACACGCCTGAAAGCTACGCGGACCGATTTCGAAAAAGCGCAATGAAGAGGACGAAACTGGCCGGGTTGAAAAGAAACGCGCGGGCCTTAAACGGCGATCGTTGTCCGTCGGTCGTTGATGGTGGGTCCTCGACTCAAACCGGCTCAGATTAGATCGCGATTTGATTTGCAACGAACAACGAACAACGAACAACGAACAAAAGTGCTTCGAGATAGTCACAACCGAATAATCCGCGACCTTCGCATCTCGATCACCGACCGGTGCAACTTTCGGTGTTTCTATTGCCTCCCGAACGGTGAGCCGCCGCTCGCGCGCAAGGACACAATCCTTTCCTTCGAAGAGATCGAATATATCTCAGACATATTCGTTTCACTTGGAATCGAGAAGATCCGGTTGACGGGCGGCGAGCCGATGCTTCGGAGAAATATCGAAACGCTTGTAGCAAAGCTCGCGACACTGAAGCCGAAACTGAAAGATCTGGCGCTGACGACAAACGGGTTCGATATTCCGAGAAGAGGCGCGGCGTTAAAGGAAGCCGGTTTGGATCGAATGACCCTGAGCCTCGACACGCTGGATAGACAACGCTTCCGTGAGATCACAGGCGTCGACAATCTTGAAGAAGTGTTTGAGGCGATCGAAGCCGCGCGTGGCTATGGCTTTGAGCCCGTGAAGATAAACGCGGTGATCGTGCGGGGCGTTAACGACGACGAGCTTGTCGATTTTGCGCGGTTCGCGCGGAACACCGACGTCGAGATGCGCTTCATCGAGTACATGCCGCTCGATTCCGGCCATGATTGGGATCGCAGCAAGGTTGTTCCAGGCCGCGAGATGTTCGAGAAGATTAACGCCGTCTACCCTCTTATTTTGAAAGATGCGACGAGGGGGACTGAGACTGCCTGGAAGTATAACTTCGCTGATGGCAAGCCGGGCGGGATCGGGATCATTGCACCGGTGACGGAGATGTTCTGCGGACAGTGCTCGCGAATTCGTCTGACCGCTGACGGACAAATTCGAACATGTCTCTTTTCAACTGTCGAACACGATCTTCGCGATTGCCTTCGCAGCGGCGCAACACGGTCCGAGCTTG
>JBDTMK010000311.1:0-4037 GCA_039934315.1 Pyrinomonadaceae bacterium
GTTCGGCACCTCGATCTGCACCGCCGCGTCCACCGCGTCCGCCCCTCGAAGATGGTTTCGATTCGCTTTTCTCAACTGGCTCAGCTTTCGGTTCGGAAACTTCAGCCGCCGCATCGCCGGCAGGTTCGACCTTGAGAACTTCGGCTTCCCCGTTACCGTTGGAACCACCGTCGAGCTCTCCTTCGCCTTCGCCCTCGGGCCCCGTTTCTTCGCCCTCAATAAGTTCACCATTGGCATCGGTCGCTCCGCGACGGCCTCGTCCGCCTCTCCGGCGCCCGCGCCCACCGCGACGCACCGCCATCTCGGCGATCTCGCCCGACTTACTTACGCTAGCTTCACCGTCTTCGAGATCGGCCTCTTTCTTCGCTTTGCTGCGTGTCGTCTTTGCCTTTCCGGTCTTCGCCGCAGCCGGCTTCTTTTTGGCTTTCGGTGCGGGCTCCGCCTCTACCGATTCATCGTCTGAATCGCCCTTCTTCTTTTTCGAAGTCTTCGAAAATTTTCCGTGCGACGGCTTGGCCGGGCTCTTTTTCTTCTTCAATTGTGCATCGTCCAAACCCGACGTTTCATCTTCGTCCGCGATGCGTTCAAACCCGCTCGGGGCCTCGACGGAACCGATCAAAGATCCGACGGCGGCCTCAGACGTGGTTTCCATGTCGAACTCAACGCGTCGAACCTGATCGACGATACGTTCCTGCACGTATGCATCTTTGAACATGTCGCCCGTCGTTTCCTCGTCGTCGATGACACGTTCGAAACCCGAATCTTCGAATTCAAATGCGGGGCCACGCGTTTCAACCGCGAGCTCGTCCCTTTCCGTAACCGGCTGATCGTCGCGTCCGCCTCTGCCGCGACGGCCGCGGCCACGCTTGTTTCTTCCGCCTTCGGATACGGCATCGAGCTCTATCGGATCCGACGCGATATCTGGCGCGGTATCCGCTTCGATTCCGTCAGTCGCTGACGCACCGTCCGCCATCGGCTCGGTCAATTCCTGCACCGCATCCATCTGTTTCTCACGCTCGATGCGGGCGCGGTCGATCTTATCGTTCGCCTCGCGTTTGGCTTCCTCCGGCGAGATCTTCTTCGACTTCTCCATCACGATGCGCTCGATCTCTTCTTCTTCGTCGAAGAAGTCGGTCACGTATAGAAACGCGTCGCGCTCAAGGCCGATCGAAACAAATGCCGACTGCATGCCGGGCAGCACACGCTGCACCCGGCCCTTGTAAATGTTCCCGGCAATGCCTGCATTTTCCTCACCGCGTTCGATGTAAAATTCCGTTACCTTCCCGTTGTCGAGAATGGCAATCTTCTTTTCGCGTCCATTGACGCTAATGATCATCTCTTTAGACATAAATGAGATCTCTATTCCTTATTTTAAATGTAGATATGCACGCGAGGTCGGCCGGCGATCTTCGGAAAGGAGCCACATTAGCGGGATTTTGAACAGACCTAAATCTCTCTCGCCATCGACAGAGTGGATTTCGCGTAAAGTTTTTGCTTATTGTCCCGGCTCGGAATGTTAGTCCCGGTCCCGGAGGCTGAGAATTGTCTCACGCAGGAATCTCTTTTATCAAAAAAGCGCCGAGCGCTTTTATGTCTTAAGGGAGCACGTGATCTCGTCAATACGTAAATCGTGCTCAACCTTCAAAAATCTGTATGCCGTGTTGTCCGGCGTTCTAAAATCCTCTAACGTTTGCTTCCGAACCATGATCCAAATTGATCCGTCCCTTTGGCAAACTCGCAATCAGTATAAACAAATCGCGGTGTTTGGCCAACATAAAATGAAGATACTTCATTTTCGGCTACGAACTTCGGCTTCCGCAACGGACACGATACAATCCCTACTACCGCACTTTTATGGAGATTTATTTTCAGCTGATAACGGATGCCGAAGGTGTCCGCAACACCTGTCGTGAACTCGCGAATGAGAAGTTTCTCGGTTTTGATACTGAGACGACCGAGCTCGATCCGTACCGCGGCGACCTGAGATTGGTCCAGTTCAGCACCGGAAAGGCGACATATGTTATCGACATCAAACCGTTTCGCGAGAACGGATCGCCTCGCACAAATCCCGATCTCGCTCCGCTTCGCGATCTTCTTTCCGACGGGGGAAAAATAAAGATCGCACATAACGCGAAGTTCGATGCGAAATGGGTCAGACATCATCTCGGTGCCGAGCTCAACGGCGTATTCGATACATTTCTCGCGAGCCAGCTGATCGCCGCCGGCGATTCCGAAAGACGCCATTCGCTGGCCGATGTTGCACAATTTTTCACGGGCACCGAGCTCGATAAATCGGAGCAGATAAGTGACTGGAGCGGCGAGCTTTCCCAATCGCAGATCGAATACGCAGCCCGCGACGCCGCCATCATGGTGCCGCTGCGAGAGCAGATAGAGGATCGGCTCAATAACGATGATCTAAGGCAGACGGCCCAACTCGAATTCGAATGCGTAACACCGATAGCCGAAATGGAGCTCAACGGATTTTATCTCGATGAAGCTCGGTGGCGGGAGCAGGTTGGCCGCGTGAAGGTTGCGCAGGAAAAGGCTGCTGACGAACTTCAGGAGATGCTGTCGGAAGGAGTTGCTCAGGCGTCTTTGTTCGGCCGATCGGAGATAAATCTCGATTCGCAGCAGCAGGTGACCGACGCGCTTTTGAACCTGGGCGTCCCTGTTCCCGACACAACGCGTGCCTGGCAGCTCCAGCCTCTCGCGGAAAAATATCCGGTCGTCGCGAAGCTTCTCGAATATCGCGGGGTCGCGAAATCGCTCTCGAGTTTCGGCGAGAATATTCTGGAATTTATCGAACCGAAGACCGGCCGCATACATGCGGACTTTCGTCAGATCGGCGCCCCGACCGGACGCTTTTCGTGTTCGAATCCTAATCTGCAGCAGATTCCGCACGAAGAACAATACCGACGATGCTTCCGCGCTCCCCAGGGGAAGAAGCTAGTTATCGCGGATTACTCGCAGATCGAATTGCGGATCCTTGCGGATTTCTCACGCGATCAAAACTTTATTAAAGCATTCGTTTCAGGCGAGGATTTTCATAAGACGACCGCCTCACAGGTCTTTGGCGTCGCACCGGGCGAAGTAACTTCGGAGCAGCGTTCATTCGCGAAACGTCTGAACTTTGGAGTCGTGTACGGGATCGGAGCGTCACGTTTCGGGCTAATGACCGGCCTTTCGCAAAACGACGCGGAGAACACGATGCGGAAATATTTTGGAACGTATAGCGGGCTCGACAGCTATCTTCGACAGTCAGGTACGGACGTCATCACCAAGCGTGTCGCACGAACTGCGTCGAACAGAATGCTGCGGCTGCGGTTCGATGACAACGACCGGCAGCAGGTAGCATCGGCGCGGCGTTACGGTGTGAATATGCCGATACAGGGAACATCTGCTGACATTCTAAAACGTGCACTGTGCCTGCTGCATGAATCGCTTCGCGGCACGAGCGGACGACTGGTCAACATTGTGCACGACGAGGTCATCGTCGAGTGCGATGCGGCTGAGGCGGCGATGATCGCCGATAAATTAGACAAAGCGATGTGCAGCGCGGGGGAAGATTTCGTCAAAACCGTTCCGGTGAAAGTAGATGTGCATATTTCCGATGAATGGGCGAAATAGTTAATAACTAATAAATAAGAACTAAAAGTTAAAGCGAAGAAAGACCGCGTCTGTCGTTGCGGTCTTCTCCGGCCTCTGCTCTTAGTTCTTAGTTTTTAACTTTTAGTTGTTCGTTTTTAGTTTTTAGTTTTGCACTTCCGTTACCATCAATAGATCCGCGAACAGCTTCATCTGACTTCGCGTGAATGTGAATTGCTCATCGCCTAGCTGAAAATGTACATCGGTCTGGCCTGCGATCTTCATCAGATTTTCCCGAGATATCTCAAAATTCAGATATTCCATTTGCTCTCGCGGCTTTGCGGCATAACGGGCACTTCCTATCACCAGCATCTCATCGCGGAGCGCGACAGTCAGCGAGTGGCTCGCTCCGAAACGCGGCTTTTTCGATAAGACCCAGAATGTGAGAAGGA
>JBDTMK010000312.1:0-4032 GCA_039934315.1 Pyrinomonadaceae bacterium
AGCGTCGCGACAACCACTGAATTGGAACAATCTTTTACGTCGGAGATATCTTCGCTGACTCGAGCAATCGAGCTATTCCCGCCGCCGGAGGGCGCGACGGCGTTGCTTGAAGGAATCATTGAGGCGGCCGACTATCTGCGCGAAGTTCATGGGCGCCGCGTGATGATCATTGTGTCTGACGGTGACGACACAAAGAGCGACGTTACTTTTGACGAAACCGTCCGCGCACTCCAGGTCGCAAACTGCCAGGTGTACGTGGTCAAGACTACCGACTTCGAAAACTTCAAACGCACCGGAAGCCGTCGCGGCAATGCGAACATTCGTCAACTCGCTGCCGAGCGCCGCATGACTGAGGTCACCGGCCAAACCGGGGGAGCGGTCTATTCGCCGATCGACGAGAGGGAACTTGACGATGCGTTCCGCCAGATCTCAGCCGAGCTTTCGCAGCAATACATTCTTAGCTACTATCCGGACAATGATGCCGAGATGCGCGGTCAGTTTCGCGAGATACAACTGACGCTGAAAAACAAACCGGGCTTTAGTTTGCGGACGCGAAAGGGCTATTACGTACCTAAAAAGTAGGACCTTCTCCAGTGGATAGTTTGTCGTGGATAATTGATATTTGAAGAACCTTGCTTACTCCTAATTATCCATTGGTCATTATCAATTACGAAATTATTTCCTCGCAGACATGCTCAACGACGATCTACAGGAATTTCTCCAGCACTTGAAATACGAGCGTAACCTTAGCCCACACACGCTTCGAAATTACGGCAGCGATCTCGATCAGTTTCGAGCGCATCTGCTGAAGATCGAAAAGCGCGAAGACATACCAGTGGAGCATATCGATCGACTGACGATCCGCGAATGGATGGGCGAGTTGCACGCGGCAGATAAGAAGAAGACGTCGATCGCGCGAAAACTGGCCAGCCTTCGTACGTTTTTTCAGTTCCTGATTCGTGAAGGGAAGCTCGAATCGAATCCTGCAAAGCTCGTCGCGACTCCGCGAATCGAACGCAAACTTCCGAATCATCTTTCCGTCGAAGACGCGATCGGTTTTATCGAAACGCCGGACGCGAATACCGACCTCGGCCGACGCGACCGCGCGATATGTGAATTTCTTTACGCTACGGGCATCCGCGTCGGCGAGCTCGTAAACATTAATTTGAAGGACATCGATTTTCGCGAGAAGCTTGTTCGCGTGACAGGCAAGCGCAAAAAGCAACGCATCGTTCCGTTTGGCGAGCCGGCGTTACAGGCGCTGATGCATTACCTCGAAGAAACCCGCGGCGTGTTTCTAAGTAACTGCCCCGAAGCCGACCGGGACATGCAGGCATGCTTTTTAAATTACCAGGGCACTCGCATTACCACTCGGAGTGTCGGGCGGATGATCGACAAATACATAAAGCAATGCGCTTCGATACATGACATCTCGCCGCACTCACTGCGGCACTCATTCGCTACGCACTTGCTCGACTCGGGAGCCGACCTCCGCGATATTCAGGAGCTGCTCGGACACGCGCGTTTATCGACCACTCAGATCTACACTCAGGTCTCGATGGAGAAGATGATCGAGGTGTATGATAAGGCGCATCCAAAGGCGTAGGACGGACACGCTTTCAGTGGCCTGTCGGGTTTGGCGGCCTTGATAAACCTGACCGAACGCGGAGGGACGAACAGTCGGTCCTACGGGCTAGCAGATCCAACTTATATTCACCTATACTTCATCCAAATCACTATCCCGTTTTCATTACAACTTCTATGAAACAGATCAAATTCGTATTGCTCGCGATCATTGCGTTCGCATCCGTCGCTGCCGCGCAAAATAAGGTGCTGACGATCGACGATATCTTCAGCGTCGATTCGAAAGTGCGCGTGAATTTCAGCGGCAGCCCGACGCGGCTGGCGTGGTCGGCGGACGGGAAATCGTTTCGTCAGATGCGGAGCGGCTCGCTGCTTCGAGTGAACGCGCTGACCGGAGATGCCACGCCGTACCTCGACTCTACGAAGTACAAGACCGCGCTCGAGCAGTCGGGTGTAAGTGCCGAAGAAGCGACTCGGATGTCGAATTCGGTCGGACTGCAATTCAACGAATCGGAAACTGCCATCCTCGTGAGCCGCGAGAACGATCTATGGCTTTACGATGTCGGGACCGGCAGCCTCAAGCGCCTGACCAATACGAAGGATGAGGAACTCGAAGCCGACTTCAGTCCCGACGGCAAATGGATAAGTTTCGTGCGCGGCAACAATCTGTTTGTCGTCGATTCGGCACGCGCTCGCGAGAAGCAGTTGACACGTGACGGCGGAGAAAAGATCCTCAACGGTTATCTCGACTGGGTCTATGAAGAGGAGCTCTACGGCCGCGGACAGAAACGTGGTTACTGGTGGTCGCCCGACTCGAAGTCGATCGCGTTTCTTCGCACGGACGAGTCGCCCGTTCCGAAGTTCGTTTTGACGAACGACATCGTCGAAAACCAGGACGTCGAGAATACGGATTACCCGCAGGCCGGCGATCCGAACCCGCTTGTCCGGTTGGGCATCGCAAGTGTCGGCGGAGTTACGACACCTGCAGGAGCCGTGAACTTTGCGAGCCTCACGAAATACCAGCCTGAAGACTTATTGATCGCACGCGTCACATGGACACCCGACAGCAAGACGGTGATGTTCCAGGCGTTGAATCGCGAGCAGACCTATCTCGATCTGGTCGCGGCGGGACTCGATGGAAAAGTAAAACCCGTCCTGACCGAAAAGACACAGGCGTGGGTCGAGGTATACGACGATCCGTCATTCGTGAGTAACGGGACCGCTGTCTGGCAATCGGCGCGAAATGGGTGGCGTCATCTTTATCTTTACGACAACAACGGAAAGCTCGTACGCCAACTGACCGATGGCAAATGGGAAGTCCGTTCGTTCTATGGCGTCGACGATGCAGGCGGCTGGGCATATTTCTCGGCGACGAAGGACAGCCCGATTGCCGAAAACGTTTATCGCGTCAGGCTTGCCGACGGCACGGTCGAGCGCCTCACCCAGGGCGGCGGGACGCATTCAGCGTCGTTCAATTCGACCTTCACGCAGTTCGTCGATACGTGGAGCGACGCGAAGACACCGTCGCAGCAGCGGCTCATGCGCGCGGACGGAACATTGGAGCGCGTGATAAACGAGAACAAGGTGGATGCGCTTTCCCAGTACAAGCTCGGAACGCCCGAATTTTTAAAAGTCAGGACACGCGACGGCTTTGAGATGGAAGCGATGATGATCCGCCCGCCGGATTTCGATCCGAACAAAAAATATCCTGTGCTGAGCTACACGTATTCCGGCCCGCACTCTCCATCGGTTGCCGACCGTTGGGGCGGCACACGTTATATGTGGCATCAGATGATGGCGCAGAAGGGCTACATTATTTGGATCTGCGACAACCGCGGTGCGAGCGGCAAGGGCGAAGAGTCCGTCTGGCCGAGCTACAAAAACTTCATGGTACTCGAGCTTCAAGATCTCGAAGACGGCCTGAATTATCTCAAGTCCCAGCCTTATGTCGATGGCAATCGTATCGGCATCTGGGGCTGGAGCTTTGGCGGGATGATGACGAGCTACGCCCTCACACACAGCAATACTTTCAAGATGGGAATAGCCGGCGGAACGGTGGGCGATTGGCGTCTATACGATTCGATCTACACCGAACGCTACATGCTGCAGCCGAAAAATAATCCGGAAGGTTTCGATCGGACGTCGGTCATCAAAGCTGCGAAGAACCTGAACGGGAAGTTGATGCTCATCCATGGCGGAATGGATAACAACGTTCACATGCAGAACACGATGCAGCTCGCGTACGAGTTGCAAAAGGCCGGAAAGCAATTCGACCTGATGATCTATCCGACCCAGCGTCACGGGCTGACGAATCCGGCGCAGGTCAAACATTGGTATCAGATGATGACCGATTACGTGTTGAAGAATTTGTAATCGTCGGGTGTGTCAAGGTCGCGCGCGGCTTCAGGCATTGGAACGGCAGAAACTGAAAAGGCGCCCGAGCGAATA
>JBDTMK010000313.1:0-4028 GCA_039934315.1 Pyrinomonadaceae bacterium
TGAAACTTGCGAGCTCCGACGATTAATCGTCGCTTACCATCTTACCCATTAGTTCAGCGAAGCGAGGATCGTCGCGGAGGATGTCGAGACTCTTGTCGTGTTCGAAGTGCGGTTTGTTTTGATTGCCGAGCTTGATCGCCCGGTTGAGCCATTTGAAGGCGAGGTCCTTCTCGCCAAGGATCGCGTACGTAGAGCCGACCCAGTACGCCATATCGTGGTCGGATTTTGCCAGAGCCAATGCGCCTTCCGAAAGCTGAGCCATCGCTTCGTCATCCCGGCCCGAGCCGGCAAGGTAGATCGCAAACAGCGGTCGGATCCCGTCCATGTTGGGATGCTCTTCAAGCACCTTGTTCATGAGCTCGATGGCCATCTCTTTGTCGCCGCGATAATAGTAAACGCCCGAACGAAAGATCTTCAGCATGGGGTGGTCCGGCTCACCCTTCTCCCCCCGTTCGATCTCCTTGATCGCCTGGTCGTACTCCTGTTTGTAAATAAATATACGTGCGCGATTGTACGCGCTAACGGCGCGAGCGGCCGGATCGAGCCGCGACAGTTTTTCGAATGCTTTGAGCGAATCGTCGTAATTGCCGTCGAGCCGGTTGATGATGCCCTTCATGAAATAAAGCGGCGCCTCATTCGGAAATTGTTTCTGCAGCAGCTCGATCTCTGCACGCGCCTTTTTCTTTTCACCGCGGGCCATGTAGATCATGGTCATCAGGACGCGGGCTTCAACGACGTTCGGATCGTAAAAGAACGCTTTGCTGAACGCCGTTTCTGCAAGCGTATAGTCATCGGGTTCCCCGAGGCCCTTAAAGAAACGATTGGCATAGCACGCACCCAGTCCGCTGTACGCGAGAGCGAAATGCGTGTCGAGCTCGATCGCATTCTTGAAGTTTTGAATCGCGGCGTTAACGTCTTCGGAGGACAGCGTTCGGAAAATGAATCGGCCAAAATTATCACGTCCGCGAAGATATTCTTCCCAAGCCTCAGCGTTGTCGGTCATGCGGCGGCCGAGTTTTTCCTGCTCGTTGTCGGACAGCTCAAGCCGCAGCCCTTCGAGTATGCGCTGGGCGATCCCGTCCTGAAGCGTAAGGATGTCGCTGCCCTCGGCGTCGATGCGATCGCTCCAGATTATTTCGCCCGTCAGGACATCAAGCAGCTGCGCCGTCACACGCAACTTTTCGCCGCTCCGCAAAAAGCCCGCGGAGAGGACAGCATGGACGCGAAGTTCGCGTCCGGCCTCGCGGGGATCGATCTCTTTGCCTTGATACTTCGCGATCACCGAGCTCGGCCTGACGATCAGCGAACGCAGCTGCGCGAGTTCGGTTATCACGGCGTCGGCGAGTGCAAACTCGTAAAAGTTCGAACCGGGATCGGCGTTAAGGTTTGTGAAGGGAAGTATCGCGACACTTTTCTTTTCGGCGCCGGTCGCAGTGATCGAAAAATCCGGAGCCATAGATGGCGGATTTGATATTGATGGTGTAAGGGCCGCGGATGTCACTTCCGGTGTCGACTTCCCGGTGAACCAGTTCAGAGCTCGTTTAAGAACACCGCCGTCGAGATGGTTCGGCGTATAGGTGTCACCCGACATCAACTGAGCACCGGCGACTTCTTGCAAAATCGCTCGAAGGTCGTCGCGCATCTGCGAGATCTTTTGATAACGGTTTCTCGGCTCTTTTTGCAGAGCCTTGTCGACGATCGGCTGCAGTCCCGGCGGCAGCGAATCACGACGCTGCTCCACTAACGGCTTCGGAGTTCCGTAAAGAACTTGATGCCTGACGTCGATAACCGTTTTTCCCTGAAATGCCCAGATGCCCGTCAGCATTTCGTAAAGCAGCACGCCGGTCGAGAAAATATCCGAACGCTCATCGGCACGTTCGCCCTTCGCCTGTTCCGGCGCCGCATATGTCGCGGTGCCATACGGAATTCCGAGCTCGGTTATTTCGGTCCGGTCCATCCCGCGATGCTCGTCCGCTTTGTCGTCTTCGAGAAGTTTCGCCAATCCGAAATCCAGCACCTTTGCCTGGCCGTTTGGCGCGACCATGATGTTTCCTGCCTTGATGTCCCGGTGAATGATGTTCTTCGAATGGGCGTATGCGAGCGCGTCGGTCACCTGGATAGCTATCGACAGTGCGCTCCGCAATTCAAGCGGCCGGCCGCTGACGAGCTGCCGCACATTCTTTCCCTCAACGTACTGCATCGCGATGTAGAAAACACCGTTCGCTTCGTTGAAGTCGTAGATCGTGCAGATGTTGGGGTGATCGAGCTGTGAGCAAAGCTGGGCTTCGCGTTCGAAGCGTCTGAAGTTCGCTGTCTTTTGGGTCAGCTCCGGCGGAAGGATCTTGATGACGACGGTCCGATTGAGCTTGGTATCGAGAGCCCTGTAAACCGTTCCTTGCCCACCCGAGCCGATCTTTTCCTGAATTTTGTATTGGTTGATTTGCGAACCAATCATACGGATTTTGGATTAGGGATTTTGGATTTTGGGTTGCCAAAATCTTTAACCGCCATATCCCTACTTAACACGCCCATACAGTCTAATCCTGCAAATCCGAAATCCCAAATCCCAAATCCCAAATTGAAAATGCCGCCAAACTGGCGGCTATTCTATGTGGATCGTTCAGCCGCGGGGCGGATCGCCCCATCCCGACTGCAGAAATTTTCCGTCTTTGACGATCGCCGGTACCGTCACGTCACCGCCAGTATACTCGAGCATCTCACGCTGTCGGGCCTTGTCGTTCTGGGCGTCGTACTCGATAAATGCAATCTTGTTTTCGTTGTAATGGTCGCGGGCCCTTTGGCAATACGGGCAGCCCGGTTTTACATAAATCACTATCGACATAGCTTGTCTCCTTGCTCTGCTATTAATCTTATCTAACTGCCTTTCAACTTCCAAGCGAGTCGCCCCACTACTTTGAGCTTCGGTATTTAATTACGTAATTACGAATTACTTAATTACTGAATTACACTCTAGAAAAAATCGGTATGAACGAAGATGAAATGTTTGAGCCCTTTGAACGGCTGATCAAAGTTAAGATCCTCGGCACTGAACGAGAGGTCCCCGAGAACAACTCTATACTGCGAGGGCTGCAGTATCTGGACATGGACGCGATCTCGTACGGAGATTTTTGCTGGAACGGTGAATGTATCAACTGTCAGGTTTGGATAAAAAGCGGCGACAAAGAGAAAGCCGTGATCGCCTGCCGGACCAATGCGGAAGATGGAATGGAGATCGTCCGGATCAGCGAGGGAATGGAAATATCATGACGTTCTCCAGTAAAAGCGTTGCGGTGATAACGGGTGCGGCGTCGGGCATCGGACGGGCTCTCGCGATTCGCGTTGCGGAGGAGGGAATCGCGGGCATTGCGGTCTCCGATGTGAATGAGGGCGGGTTGAGAGAAACTGCAGGGTCAATTGATGCACTCGGAGTTCCAGTCTCCACTCATGCGTTCGATGTTTCGAATCGCGAAGCAGTCAGTAATTTCGCAGAGGACGTAATGGCAAAACACGGACGCGTTACCCATCTGGTTAACAATGCAGGTGTCGGCGTGATCGGCACTTTTCAGCAGCTGACGATCGAAGACTTTGAATGGCTGATGGGAATTAATTTCTGGGGCGTCGTTTATTGCACAAAAGCATTTCTGCCGACATTGCTCGAGCAGGAATCAGCCCACATCGTAAACGTCTCAAGCGTCTTCGGCCTCATCGCTCCGGCGGAGCAGACCGCATACACGTCATCAAAATTCGCCGTTAGGGGTTTCACTGAAAGTTTGAGACACGAATTAGCGGCGACGAACGTCTCGGTCGCCTGCGTACATCCCGGCGGGATCAAAACAAACATCGTTCGAAACTCGAAAGTAGGCGCGGGCACGCCGCCCGATTGGAAACAGCAAGGCGCGAAGTTTTTCGACAAGGTTGCGAAGACGTCTTCAGAAGATGCAGCGGAAGCCATTGTGCTCGGAATGAAAGAAAGGAACCCGCGCATCCTGATCGGCCGAACGCCGGTAGCTGTATTGATAGACTGTTTT
>JBDTMK010000314.1:0-4028 GCA_039934315.1 Pyrinomonadaceae bacterium
ACGCCGGCACTGTAGCGCGCACATCGCGCGCGACGGTATGACGGCCGTCATAGGCGCGCCGCCGGCGAAGCGCGATGCTGTCGCCATGGCACCTGCCGATTTCGCCGCGATCGATTTCAACCGAGCGCCGTTTCTCGTCATCTGGGAGGTGACGCGCGCCTGCGCGCTCGCGTGCGTCCACTGCCGGGCGGACGCGATTCACCGGCGCGACCCGCGAGAACTGACGACGCAGGAGGGATTCCGGCTCATCGACCAGGTGCGCGCATTCGAGGGGCGTCCGCCGCTCTTTGTGCTGTTTACTTCCGGAGGAAACAAGGCCGGATTGCACTTTTCATACGTGCGATATGTTGAGAATCGCCTCCGCGACGCGTTTGAATTTTTTGCTACGCCGCTTAGGCTGAAAGAGAAACACAAAATGAAGAAGGCGGCGGGAAGCGGCAGACGGTGATTAGTGAGTGGTTGTTCATCTGCAATCTATTAAAAGTTCACTTGAGCGATTCGGTTGGAAGTGAGCGGATGCCCGCGTCATCGCGAATCTCTGGGTTGCGGAGATCTGGCTGATTGAATCGACTTGGACGCCAAACGGCTTGCGGGTTTATTTGACTTTCGAAATCGATAGCGAAGCCGATGCTCGGGATGTCTCGAGTGTGTGGGCGGCAACGGCCTCACTCGGAACACCAGACGATTGGTTTGTCGAGAACGCTGCTTCAAGCTTCGACTCAGATGAGGGGATCGACTCATCAACTCTTTCGATTGCAAAAGAGAGAGATATCGAACCGTTCTTCCAGGGCTAGGCGAAATTACGCAACTACGCAGCCTGAGTTTTTAACAGATGGAATTCGCATTATTGCTTACAAGACTGATTCTCTTCGCGGTATTTTCTTTCGCCGCGATTGGGAAGCTTCTCGATCTCAGGGGCTCGGAAAAGGCGGTGAAAGATTTCGGGACGCCGGACGAGTTCGCGAAGACGTTTGCGATTCTACTCCCCCTTGCCGAGATCATTTTCGCTTTCTGCTTCTTGTTTGTTTCGACTTCCTGGGTCGGAGCGATCGGCGGTTTGATCCTGCTGCTGACTTTTTCGGGTGGAATGCTCTGGCAGATGTCGCAGGGTAACGCTCCGGATTGTCACTGCTTCGGACAGATTCATAGTGAACCCGTCAGCAGAAAAACTCTGATTCGTAATATTATTTTTTCGCTCCTCGCGTTGTTCCTCGTCACACAAGGACGCGAGGGTCAGGGGTACAACCTGGCGGACGATGGTTCTAGTAGCATGCAGCTAATATTGATTTTCCTTTTGGTGCCGCTTGTTGTTGCCGCATTGTTCTATCTCAAGAAGGTCCTCGACGGGCAAGCCGAGATTCTGAGACGGATCAATGTGATGGAGATACTTTCGGGCGATGGAGCAACTCTCGAGCGAAGCGATGCCGGCAGTCCGCATGATGGCTTGCCGATAGGCGCTCCATTCCCGGATTTTGAATTAACCGATACGTCCAACCGTCCTGCAAACTTGTCGACGACTTTGAAAGGCGGACGGCCAGCAGTGTTTTTGTTCGTGAGTCCGACGTGCGAGCCGTGCAAAGCTCTGTTGCCGGAATTGGAGCGCTGGGATGCAGAGCTCGGGGACCGCGTGAACTTTATTTTGTTAAGCAGCGGAAACGCCGAGGCGAACTCGGGTAAGTTCGCGGTATTTTCGGACGAGATCATCCTCCAAAAAAAACGCGAGCTCGCTGAACAGGTTTACGCTCGTTGGACGCCGACCGCCCTCTTTGTGAGAGCCGACGGCACGGTAGGAAGTCATCCGGCTGCAGGGGACGCTGCCATACGCGAGCTTGTCGACAACGTTCGGAAGAATGATGTGTCTGATTCGAACGTTTACTTCGCAGGAGTCGCGAATGCGGCCGGCCCTCCAAAGATAGGGCAGCGGGTTCCCGAGTTCTCTCTGGAAGACATGGAAGGAAATGTGATCACGTCGAATGCCATGCAAGGCAAACGGACGATGGCTGTCTTCTGGAGCCCGACCTGCCCGCACTGCACCGCGATGATGAATGACCTGCGCGACTGGGATAACTCGCGAAACGAATCCGATCCGGACCTGATAGTTTTCTCGGACGGCGAAAAGGAAAGTCACATGAACCTTGGCTTAAGGGCCCCGATAGTTTTGGACTCGGACTATAAGACTGCGGAGAAGCTTGGCATGTTCGGAACCCCGTCGGCGGTGATCGTCGATGAGTCTGGAACGATAGTCACCGAAACCGCCATGGGAGCCGGGAATATCTGGGCATTGATCGGACGGAAGCCTTAATTCGTAATTGTTGATTCGTAATTTATGAAGGCAATTGATTGGCAAGTCACCGCAAGAGACGGCGAAGCTCGCGCCGGAATTCTAACGACCAGGCGCTCTATTATTGAGACGCCCGTTTTTATGCCTGTTGGCACCCAGGGCGCCGTAAAGGGCGTGCGGTTCGAGTGGCTGGAAAATGAACTCGATGCTCGGATAATTCTCGGAAACACTTACCATCTTTTTCTTAGACCCGGGATCGATATCATTCGCAAGCTCGGTGGGCTTCACAAATTCTCTTCGTGGCCGCGTTCGATCCTTACGGACTCGGGCGGGTTTCAGGTTTTCTCGCTCACCGATCTGCGGAAGCTCACTGAAGAAGGCGTCGAATTCCGTTCGCACATCGACGGCAGCAAGCGATTCCTTTCGCCGGAAGTTTCGATGGAGGTCCAGGCCGCTCTTGGCTCCGAGATCGTCATGGTCTTCGACGAATGCCCGCCCGGGAAAGCAACTCCGGAAGTAACGCGGACGAGTTTGGAGTTGACTGCTCGATGGGCCGCGAGGTCGAAGGCGAGGTTTGATGAGCTACAAGACAGCGAAATGGATACAGGCTTCTTGCCGCAGCCGATCTCTTCTCCTACTGACTTGTCGGGAAAACAGGCACTCTTCGGAATCGTCCAGGGAGCTGCTCATCTCGATCTCCGCAAGGAAAGTCTAGAGCGCACTGTCGAGGAAGGTTTCGACGGCTACGCGATCGGTGGCTTGAGCGTTGGGGAAGAGAAGCCGGTTATGTACGGCGTACTGGAGTTTTTGGCGCCTCAAATGCCGGACGACGCTCCGCGATACTTAATGGGCGTCGGGACGCCGGAAGATCTTATCGAGGCGGTGGCTCGAGGTGTCGATATGTTCGACTGCGTGATCCCGACGCGTAACGGACGCACGGGGAGCGCCTTCACTTCGCGCGGGAAACTGAACATACGAAATGCGAGATTTGCCGACGATCCAGGACCGCTTGATCGCGACTGCGGCTGCTCAGTCTGCCGTCGATACTCACTGGCCTATCTCCGTCATTTATATCAAGCGGGCGAGATGTCGGCAGCAACCTTGATCTCGCATCATAATTTGGCGTTCTTCCTTGACACGATGCGCGCGGTACGGCAATCTATCACATCCGGCACGTTCTCGCGATTCCGAAGAGAATTTCTCAACAAATTGCAGGAGAATCAGGAAGCAGACGTTTGATAAACGAGCTGTGAGCGTTATATCATTTGGTTTTTGTTTTCCGGGTATATAAGGATGAGTATGAGTCTGCTATTTTTTCAGGACGCCGCCGCCGGCGGTGGCAGTAGTCTGATTTGGACACTGCTCCCGTTCCTCTTTATCTTCGGCATCTTTTACTTCCTCGTTATCCTGCCGCAGAAAAAACAGCGTCAACAGCTTCAGGAAATGATCACTCAGTTAAAGATCAATGACGAAATCGTGACCAGTGGCGGAGTGATCGGAAAGATCAAAGAGGTCAAGGACACGAGTTTCATCATCCAAAGCGCAGAGAAGTCGTTTCTTGAGATCGGAAAAAGTGCGGTAGTAGGAAGGAAGGCCGAAGAAAACTAAGTAGTAATGAAAAACACTGGTTTGTGGATCAGAACGATCGTCATCATCGCCATCACCGTGGCAGGAGTTTATCTTGTTTTCGGGCCCCGCCGAGCTCCGACGGGAGCGGATTTCACGTTGCAGGGAATCAAGAACAATC
>JBDTMK010000315.1:0-4025 GCA_039934315.1 Pyrinomonadaceae bacterium
GCCCGGGCAAACAGAGGACCAGATCCAGCCGATCGAAAGCGACCGAATCACGACTACGATCACGAGCGGAAGCTTGCTGGCATTCCCAGCTAACATCCCGGGAATCGTAAACAACTTCAACAGCAATCCGCTGAATCGCACATACCAGCCCCGGGCCTACGCGACGGACTATACGATCCCGGAGCGCATTCTCCAGTACAGCGTATCGTGGCAGCAGGAACTTCCTTACAACATCGTCTCGACGGTTGCGTACGTTGGAAGTCAGGGCAGCAACCTTTTTCTTCGCAGCGTAGCGAACAAGATCCTCCCGGGTTCCGCGAGTATTACCAACGGGGCGAATCTTCCGGGCGGTGTGGGCGTTATAAATCACCTCGATCCGATAACCGGCCGCGTGATCGGCGTCAACACGGTTCGCGAATTCGACATCCTGACCGGTTCGGTGCAGCAGCGTCCTTTCGCCGAGATCGATTACAAAACCAGCGGCGGCAGTGATCGATACGACGCGCTGCAGACGTCACTGTCACGAAGGTTCAGTGATGGGCTGACCATGAACGCGCAGTATACGTACAGCTTCAGCCGCGGGAACACCGCCGGCTCGAATGAGGCCCGTACAGGCGGCGCGCTCGATGATTTCGAATACGACCGCGGCCGCAACAACTTCGACGTCCGGCACACATTCAACATCAGCGCGATCTACGAACTACCCGTAGGAAAGGGTAAGAAGTTCGACCTCCACAACGGAGTCGCAAATTATATTCTCGGCGGGTGGGAGCTCGGTGGGATCGTAAATGCGAGAAGCGGCCTGCCGATCGAGGTATTGGTGGTGCGGCCCGACGTCGTGATCCAATGTACGAATCCTACCGCGGGATGTACGTCCGGACAGGTATTAGCGCTGCCGTCCACGATAAGTGCGGCGAGTCCGTTACCCGCGGGATTCACGGCTGTCGTTAACACGCCTGGCGGCGGTGCTTCGCGAAACGTTCGGCGGCCTAACGTAACTGGCCAGCCGTTCTATCTCGACAACGATCGTTTCATTTTGAACCCGGCCGCGTTCTCCACTCCGGCACCCGGAGAATTTGGAGACTTGCCGCGCAACGCTCTGCGGGGCCCGATCTTCCGGCAGTTCGATCTGATCCTCAACAAGAAATTCGCCATCACCGAAAGCGTGAATCTACAGTTCCGGACGGAAGTTTTCAACATATTCAACACGACGAACTTCCTGAACCCGGCAGCGACACTGAACAATTCACTCAGCGCATCTTTCCAGCCGGGCCAGCCGTTCACGCAGTCACTCGCGGGCGCGACGTTCGGTCAGCTTCGGCAGACGGTTGAACGTACGGTCGGTCTGGGAACGAATCGGCAGATTCAGTTCGCCTTGAGATTGAATTTCTAGAAAGGCTTCGAGCAAGGGGAATCGGTAAGGGTCGTCTGTGGGAGACGGCCCTTATGTTTCTTGCGAAGAGCTGGGGAAAGCCCGCCTGCCAGAGCTGCGAATGTTGTCATTTCTACTTGAAACAAAATGCGTGGAGGTCATCACGATGGCGGGTCCGGAAGGCGGGCTTTCCCCGCTCTTGCACATTTGGCGAGTCCCATGAAATAGCCACCAAACAAAAGCGGCGAGGCATTTCTGTCTCGCCGCTTTACCATTGTGATCAGTTCTTTATTTACTCGCCGTCGTCTTACTTTCCTTCGGATCATACGGCGTGGCTTGATATCGCTTTACCGCTTCTTGCGCATTGTCGTAATTGTCTCCCATATCGGCCGCACGCTTGTACGCCGAGACTGCGCGATTGCGGTCGCCTTTTGCGTCGTACGCGTTGCCCATTTTGATATTCGACCACACCGACAACCACGGCGGGCTGATGTTTCCGCTCAATGCGGCTTTGAAATTATCGATCGCCAGATCGTAATTCCGCTGCTCGAGAAACAACAGGCCGAGGTGATAGTAGATCCACGAATTCGAGCGATCCAACTTTAACGCTTCCTCGAACTGCGCCTGTGCCTCGGCATAGCTGCCTTCCTTGAAACGCTCGATGCCGCGTCGGGCGATCGACGAAACACGAAGGTCGGGCGAGATACGCAGAAGCTTGTAGTTCGGATCGATGATCACATTCAACGGTTTGCCTGTCGATTCGATATTAAAATCGGCACTCGATTCGTCCATCGTTACCGTCTGCGTCTTCAAGCCGTTCTCACCCTCCGAGCGAAGCTGCACTTCAACCGGTAGGCGAAGATTGTCGTAGTTCTGCTTTACCGTCCCGCGGGCGACAAATTTCCCGCCGCGCGTGCGGATGATCAGGTAGTCCGAAGTGAATTCCGGAACGCCCGTACTCTCAACCCAGCGTGCGAAGAAGTATCGAAGATTCTCACCGTCGATCTTCGAAGCGAGCTTTTCAAACTCGTCGATCGAAATGTTCTTGCCACGATTCTCCTGTAAATGCGCTTTCAGGAGCTGATTGAATTTCTGTTCGCCAAGCGTGTCGCGAAGAAGCTTGAATACAAAGGCGCCTTTCCCGTACATGATGTACTGGTACGCCGTCGACTGGTCGTCCAGATTCGCGGGTGCGCGAAGCAACGACGACGTCTGCTCGAATGTCAAAGATTTTTCCAAAAGCTCGCGGCGAAGGTTTTCGAGCTGCGCACCTGTCAACGTGCTTTCGCGAAGCGCATATGCACTGTACTCGGCGAGGCCCTGCGAGAGCCACGCATCGTCGAAGGATTTCAATCCGACGGTCAGCCCCCACCATTGATAAGCAGCTTCACGCTGCAGCCGCTCGGTCGTAATATCGCGGCCCTGTTCGAACTGCCGGTCGGCGATGAACAGCATTCCCTGCGACGAATAATAGTCGAGGCTTTCGTCGTCGATCTGGACGACGATCAGCTTCTTGCCGAAGTCCGCATCACCAAATTTCTTTGTGTAAAATTCGAGCGCCTTGCCAAGCGTTTCGCCATAGCTGATAACCTGCTGGTCGCTGCCGGGACGGGTAAAGAATTGAATCTCGTAACCGCCGATATTCAGGCTCTTCGTTCCATATTTTCCGTACGCGAGATTTCCTATAAGCGCCGGTTTGGATTGCACGAAGCGATATCGATTTCCAGTGTTCGAGACCGGCTGATCACTGTAACCCGCAACCTGGAATCCTGCCGGGAGTGAAATCGTGATGTCAGCCGTTGCGGGATCCGCTGCATAATCGTGAAACGGGAACCAACGCGCCGCATACATCAAATAGCCATTCGATTCGCCGATATATGCGAGTCGCTTGTTAAGCAGCGGTCCACCGGTCGGCAGATTGAGAACGCCGTTGTATTTGAATCGGAGAGTGACCGGAGTGCCCTTCGCGACATCGGTGCCGAGATCGACACGCACGTGGGGCCCGAGATCCGCGGAACCGCCGGACTGGTCCTGGACGAAAGTGACGGCGCCGATCGTGCCGGTCATCGGCGGTGCCGTTCCCGGTTTCGGTGTTTTGCCTTTCGCTGCGGACACCGGTGCGGGAGTCGATGTGAAGCCAACACGTGAAACCTCATCCACCTTCAGCGAGCCATTCAGCTCAAACGCCACTGTCCGTGTAGTTTCCTGCGGCACAAAGGTCACGTCGGCGGTCGCGACGATCTTGTTATCGACCGGCGACAGATCAGCACTGATCACGTAACTGGTGACATCGAACGCTGCACGCTTCGCTTGCTGGGCAAAAACCGCCGTCGAAAGCACGAATACCACGACTATCTGTAGGGGAATTCTTAAGAAATTCTTCATTATCTTTGTCTAAACCTGGCCTTATAAGAATGCTTCTCTATGATGTTCCGCCCGATAAAAGCGTTTGCCTTGGCAAAGGATAAAGCAGAAGGATCAAGGATGAATTGAAACGGTTAAATCCTTCCGACTGCGTGAGCGACCCAGTGTCCGGTGATCACTAGGAGCCGATTGCAACAACAGGTCAGTACCGCGAGCGGTAGCGACCGGGTATCCCGATTGTACTCTGCGTCCTCCTTGGTATCAGTGCGACCCGGTCGCTACCGCTCGC
>JBDTMK010000316.1:0-3997 GCA_039934315.1 Pyrinomonadaceae bacterium
ATTATTTGTTTTTCTGACATGATGATTAGTTAATCCTCCAATGTAATTCCCAGCGCGATGAACAGATCGGCCTGAGCGCGATAACGCTCGGTCAGTGTTTCGGTCAGATCGCGATTAGCGTCAAGCAATCGTCGTTGTTCAGCGATGAGATCCGTGATCTTAAGTTCGCCGATCTGGTAAACCTGCCGGACCGTCTCAATATTTTGTCGAGAACGCGGCAGCACCGCGGTTTCCAGCCTCGACAGAGCACGTTGTGCGGCCTCGATTCGCTGAAACGCGATTACTACCTCACTTCTAATTACCTGTTCGGCGAATAAGCGCCGCTCCTGCGCCTGACGGATCGCGATTTCGGCCTCAGCTTTTGCTCCTTGATTCTTGTTAAAAATAGGAAGGCCGATCGCAACGCCAAAGGTCACGCTGCGGTCGCGTTGGAAAAACTCTCCACGAGGGTCGTCAAACCCGGAACGCCCCTGCGTGTATCGCGTGTAGGCCGTCACGTCCGGTTTGCTTTGTGACCTGATGAGGCGCAAACCGGCGCTTGCAAGCCGTTCTTCGAGTTCGGCAACACGAATCTCGGGCCGTGTCGTAAGAGCAACTGTCAAACCCGTTTCCACCTTCGACGGTAGTCGAGGAAACTGCGCCGTCGTGATCTCTTCGCGCAGCCTTAGGGATTCTTCGTACGGGACACCGGCGAAAAATTTTAGCTTCGAGATCGCTGCCTGAAGTCTCCCCTCCGCCAAGCTTTGGCGCGCCCTTAGACGTTCAACTTCGGTCTGCAGCAAATTGAGTTCGAGCGGCGGCGACTCTCCTTCATTCACACGTATCTGAACGAATCGAACGGTCTGCGTGTCGAGTCCCAGAAGCTCTTCGAGCACCTGCAGTTCTCTTAGAGCGCCAAGTGCCTCCGAATAGTTCGTGAAGATTTGGTTAGTGAGCTCCCTCTTTTTCACAAGCAGGTCCGCTTCGCGCAGCGTGATCTCAGCCTGAGAGAGATCGATGCGGCGCCTACGCTGGCCGTAGACATCTATTGGCAGAGAAAAGCCTATGCCCAATTCTCCGTCGCCGGGCGAGCCCACAAAGCGGCCGCTTGTCTGCTCGATTTCAACCGTCGGGTTCGAACGTAAGCGGGCTTGAGTGAGACGTGCCTTTGCCTTGTCGATCTCGAGCCGTGCGATCTTTAGATCGCCATAGTTTTGGATGGCCCGCCGGACGATTTCCGTTAATGAAATTCCGTCAGTTTGGCTGTAATAATTCGGCAGAACCGAGGTTACCAAAGGTGCCGGCGCATCAGCCGATCCGGATGGGAAAACTGCAAGAGTCTTCGGATTATCGGCCAGGACTGACACGGTCTCAGTCTGGGCCAGCGTCATCTGCCCTAAGAAGGTAAATAATACAAGGCTCGCGCCAAACTTGCCGCTGAAGCTTTTTATGAAATTCATTGCTTAAATTTTCGGAATTACGAAATAGGGTCACGTCCTTTCGGGCAGATCGCAGGACAAGCAATAGCCGCTGCCTGTTTCTGACACGAAAGGCCACTGCTAATAAGAAAGGAAAATTTAAGCCAAGCGTGGAGGTCGGAAAAGAACGGTCGTTGAGGAGTGAACGTAAGGACGCCGGGATGGAGGAACAAGATTTGTAACCTCTACTTCAGACTTAGGCGGTGGTACGACTGAGACGTCACCAAAAATCACGTGAGGACAGCAGCACAGACACTCGCCGGCTTGGCAGGGTACGTTTCGTTCGGTGCTAGAGTACGACTGCAAATCCGCAGATGCGTCTGCAATCCCCGTGTAGCCGTCGGTCTTGCCGGCCCCTCCCGCATTCAGAGAAGATTGCGAGGCGGGAGGAATACCTACTACCTCGTTGCCGCAGTACTGTTGCAAAACGCTGATGTCTGCGGCCACGTAAAGAAGGAGAAACAGTGCTAAAAACCTCGTCGCTCTGCGTTTCCAATCATTGCCCGAGTTTTTACGGATCCTGTCGTTCATGCGGAATAGAAAGATTTGTTTACCACGGCGAGCAAGGCTAAGTCAAAGTTCGAGTTCGCATCCCCGCTCGGTTAATCCACTAAGCGGTGCACGTTTACTCGGTACCAACAGTACGTCCGATCCTGTGACGGAGGGCGGATTTTGTTATTAGATCGGCGCGAGCCAATTGTTGACAAACCCATTACGAGGTTCCATATTCAAGGTGTCTTATGCTGAAGCGACTCGCCGCAGTACTTTTTATTTTCGTCATCGCCGGGCAGGTATCTGCCGGCGTGTGCGGATGTCTCGGCGATGAAAGTAATACTCAACACTCTTGCTGCAAGCGCAACAAGCTCGGGGTTGACGAGATGCGGGCTCCCCGCTGCTGCGACACGAATTGTGCCGCCTCAGCATCCGAAAAGGTTGCTCAGGACCGCGGCGAACGGGCCGCTAAGACTCAGTTCAAACAAACGCTCGAGCCTGCCGCAGTGCAGCGGGTATCGTTTCAGACGTTCCCGGTAGTACGCCCGGTTACAGTATCCGCATTCTCTGATCATCGCCTTAAATATTCACGACCGCCAGACCTCTTCTTACTCAACCGCGCCTTCTTGATCTAATCGAATAACTCGAATGTTTTTGCCGCGCCCTTTTCGGGACGGTACCTTCGTGCGCCGACGTGTGTTTATCCGGCGGAGGCACTCGCCATCAAGACAGCTGCTTTGAGGAAACCATTATGTTCAAGATCGCCGCATTTATCGCTATAGCATCCTTTTCCATTTTCGCACTTGCGTGCGGTTCAGGCGCCGCAACTGGCACAGCCGGCGCTGGTAAACCGATCAAGAGCGGACAGGCCGGGAACCTGACCGTCACTATTTCGAATTCGGATGGAGTTCTGCGCAAAGGAAAGCAGGAGTTTACATTGACCTTTGCCGACGCTGCAGGTAAGCCCGTCGATGTTGGTGCCGCATCACTCACTCTCTATATGCCCGCGATGGGTTCGATGTCGGCAATGAATAATCCTGCCGCTTTGACGACAACGAGCACACCCGGCGTTTACAAAGCCAGCGCCAATGTTGAAATGGGCGGCGAATGGCAGGCTCAGGTATCGTTTGATGGGCCGGCGGGCAATGGCAAGACAAGCCTGCCGATAACCGCGCAATAGCGCGACCAAGGAGAGTATATGAAAAAGAACTTTGTATTCGGTTTGCTGCTGACCGCGGTCCTCGCACTTTTCTTAACCGCTTGCCAGACTCAGCCGTCAAATAATACGACCGCAAACAACAGCACCAACGCTGCGGTTCACGACATGTCGAACATGTCGAATATGAACCATGACATGTCGAATATGCAGGATCGCGACATGACGAACATGGATTCTGATCCGGGCGCATCTCAGCGGCCATTCGATCTGCAATTCCTGGATTCCATGATCCATCATCACAACGGGGCCGTCACGATGGCAAAAATGGTCCTTGGCAAAACTGAGCGGCCGGAGCTGAAAGGCTTTGCCCAAAAGATCATCGACGATCAGACGAAAGAGATCGCCGAAATAAAGCGTTTGCGTGAACAATGGTTTTCCGGAATGCCGCCGGCGGTGAACATGGAAATGCCGGGAATGGTCGGCGGGATGGAAATGATGAACGGCGAACATATGAAGGACATGGCGGATATGGAGCCGAAACATTTTGACCGACACTTCCTGAGGATGATGCTCGCCCATCACGAAGGCGCGGTCATCATGTCGAACGATGCGCTGAAACAGGCGGAACATCCCGAGGTCAAGCAGCTAGCCCAGCGGATCATTACGGCCCAGCAGCCCGAGATCGAGCAGATGAAGAAATGGCTCGCGGCTTGGGGCGAATAACGGCAAATGATCAATTGGCTTATCGAATGGTCTATTAGGAATCGCGTGATCGTGGTGCTGATCTATATCGGCGTCGCGGCGGCGGGTTACTGGGCGCTGACGCGCACCCCGATCGACGCGATCCCTGACCTTTCCGATAACCAGGTCATTGTTTTTACCGACTGGC
>JBDTMK010000317.1:0-3955 GCA_039934315.1 Pyrinomonadaceae bacterium
GATGCGGACGCTGTCGAACTACGCCGATCACCCGAATGTCGGCGGCGTGATCCTCATCGATCTCGGCTGCGAAAAGACAAATCTTAGTTTTGTCGAAAAGTATCTGACAAAGCGCGAGACACCGATACAGAAACCTGTCTGCAAGATCGGCATCCAGGATGTCGGCGGAACGGAAGCGGCGATCGAGCTTGGATTGAAATATGTTCAGGAGCTTCTCCCGGAAGTAAATAAATGTGTCCGCGAAGAAGTGTCGATCAGCGAGCTTGTGCTCGGCGTGAAGTGCGGCAGCTCCGACGGTTTCTCCGGGATCTCGGCAAACCCGGCCCTCGGCTATTGTTCTGACCTGCTGGTGCGAAGCGGAGGTACGGTTTTGATTACCGAAGTTCCCGAATTCTGTGGAGCTGAACACGTGCTTGCGTCGCGTGCGAAAGATTCGGAGATCGGCCGCAAGATCTTTCGTATGGTGGATTGGTACAAGGAATACGCGTCGAAATTCGGCGCGGTGTTAAATCAAAATCCGAGTACCGGAAACAAAGCGGGCGGCCTGTTGAATATTACGATCAAGTCTCTCGGTGCGATCGCGAAAGCGGGGACGACGCGGATCGAAGACTGCGTCGAGTATGCCGAAGTCCCGACAAAACTGGGAGTCAATCTCATGCAGGGGCCGGGTTAAGATCAGGAATCTACACCGGGCCTCGTCGCCGCCGGTGCGACCGCGATCATTTTTACTACCGGTAACGGGACGACGATCGGCAACGCGATCGCCCCGGTCATCAAGCTCGCCTCGAACAATCGCGTTTTTGAGCGGATGTCGAAGGACATCGATATCTCGGCCGGAAATATTATTGAAGGTACGGAATCCATTGCGGATGTTGGCGAGCGTGTATTCGAACATCTGCGGCAGGTCGCAAGCGGTGATGTCGCCGCGAAGGGAGAGATACTTAAACATCGAGAGTTTCAATTCTGGGCCGAGCAAACCGTTTCTCTTTGACTGAAATTGAACGATGGATTCCGGACAGGTCTTTCAATCGGCACTGCTTAGAACTGGTGAGCTGAACCTCGCCGGTAAACGCAGCTTGCTTCTGCGCTTGATCCGGGCCGCACAGCCGATCACTCGAACCGAGATCGCGCAGCGGCTTAAGATCGATCGCAGCACCGTCACCGAAAACACCAGAGAACTTATCAATAGCGGGATCCTTCGCGAAGACGTGCGCGACCGCGAGACACAAACGCGTCGCTCGCGCGTTTTGTCCTTTGCTGACAGCCGCGAATATTTCATCGGGATCAATTTGGGGGTTCGGCATTCGCAGGTTGGGATGACGACTCTGCCCGGGGATACTGCGAGCGAAATAGAATTCGAAACACCCAAGACCGCAGCCGCAACTCTCAGTCTCGCAGCAGAACACATCCGCAAGATCGTCAGCGACAATGCGGGAAAGACGCTTCGGCTTATCGGGGTCAGCATTCCCGGCATGACGGATTCGACGCGACGCGAAGTTATCTTCGCGCCAAATCTTAACTGGCGCGGCATCGACGTCGCCGGCAGTTTTCAGAAAGTCGTACAAGTCCCGGTCGTTGTCGAAAATGATGCGACCGCGGCGGCGATGTTTGAAGCTCGTTTGAAGATAGGTGGGTCATCGGAAGGCGCGGCTTCGAATTTTATTCTGGTTCGCTCGGGCACGGGTATCGGCGTTGGGTTGGTGATCGGAAGCGAGGTCTATCGCGGTACTGGACTGGGCCGCGGTATTGCCGGCGAGTTCGGACACATGACGATCGTCGCCGGCGGCAAATCCTGCGTTTGCGGAAACCAGGGATGCTGGGAAAAATACGCCTCGGCGTCTTCGGCTGCGGCTCTCTATCTAGGCGATCGGCCGCTCAGGCCCGGTCAAATAATGCCGCGCTTTGTTGAGATCGTCGCGAAGGCTGAGAACGGCGAGACGCGGGCCCGTCGGTCGCTCGAGAAAGTCGGAGATTATCTCGGTATCGGTATCGCCAACGTGATCATGGGAACGGGAGTTCCCCGTGTCATAATCAGTGGACGGCTGGTTTATGGATGGAAGTTCATCGTCGAGCCTTTGCACGAAGCAATTCGGCGGAGCATTATCGGCAACGTGGAAGGCTGGTCCATCGAAGCCGGGTCGCCGACCGGATCGGCACTTGGCGGTGCGCTCGAGGTGGCAGTCGAAGAGTATTTGAATACGGTTTGACCTTTAATATGAAAGAACAGATAGCACTCGAACCTATCCGACGCGAGACGTGCGTCATCAAGGAAACTCATACGAACAAAGGCCGGTCGCTTCACGTCGCGCCCGGCAAAACGGCGTCGAGGAATCTTCACTACGGCCGCATTATCCTCGATGCGGGTGACGCGGAGTTGGCATTTGCAACGACCTTCCGCGAGACGGGCCTGGTTTGCCTGAACGGATCAGCGAACATCGTGACCGGTGGAATGAGTTTTACTCTGACCCGCTACGATGCGATATATATTCCGCGCGATTCGAACGTGACTGTTTCGACAGACGTGGGCTGCGATCTTGCCGAAGTTGCGGCTCCAGTTGAAAAGCGATATCCGATCCAGTTCGTTTCTTTCGCCGACGTTCGAAAAGATCCGGCGCTTCACTTCATGGCTGGAAAGCCGCCGATCGAACGTGACTTGAACATCCTTCTCGGCAAGAATGTCGAGGCCGGCCGCATCATGGCCGGTGTCACATTCTCGTCTGATGGAAACTGGACGTCGTTCCCGCCACACGAACATCAGGACATGCTCGAGGAAGCGTATCTTTACATCGACATGCCGGCGCCGCAGTGGGGGATCCAGATGGTGTACACGAATCTCGATAAACCTGAGCTCGTCGAGATCGTCCGTGAAGGGGATGTCGTTCTGATGCCGCAGGGTTATCATCCAAACGTCGCGGCGCCCGGCGGCTCGATAAATTTTCTCTGGATGATGGCGGCCAATCGTGAGAGCGTCGATCGTCAATTCGGCGTCGTCAACGTACAGCCGGAATATGCGCAAAACGGATCGGGCCTCGAGGCCTCGCAGAAATAGGGGTTAGCAACTAGTTGCTAAACAAATGATCCTCGATAAATTCAAACTCGACGGCAAGGTAGCGCTCGTTACAGGTGCATCGTCCGGTCTTGGCCAAGCGATCGCGATCGCCCTCGCGGAAGCGGGAGCCGACCTTGCCTGTCACGCTCGATCGAATGGAAAGGCGGACGATACATGTGCCGCGATCGAAAAGCTCGGACGCCGAGCCGTCACTGTCGCCGGAGACATGGCAGATAAAGAGACGCCGGCGCGGTTGGCCGCACAGACCATCGAGCATTTCGGACAGATCGATATCCTAATCAATAACGCCGGCATGATTCGCCGCTCACCGGCGACGGAATTTTCTGAAGAAGATTGGGCGACGGTCATGGAAGTAAATCTGTCGAGCGTGTTTCGTCTCTCTCAGTCCGCCGGGCGAAAAATGATCGAGCAGGGCTCCGGGAAGATCGTCAACATAGCTTCCCTCCTTTCGTTTCAGGGAGGCATCACGGTGCCCGCTTATACGGCTTCGAAATCCGGCGTCGCCGGATTAACAAAGGCGCTGGCAAACGAATGGGCAAAGTTCAACGTGAACGTCAATGCCATCCCCCCCGGCTACATTGAGACTGCCAACACGGCTCCGCTGCGCGCTGACGAGACTCGCAATCTCCAGATCCTCGAACGCATTCCCGCGGGGCGATGGGGATCTCCCGAAGATCTTGTCGGAGCCGCAGTGTTTTTGTCGTCGCCGGCAAGCGACTACATGCAGGGACATGTCCTGGTCGTCGACGGCGGATGGATGGCACGATGATCAGGATTTGGGATTTGGGATTTGGGATTTGGGATTTGGGATCTGACGCGATTCTTCAGTTCGAATTTGAAATTTCAAATTTGAAATCTCGACGGATTGCAGAACATGCCTTTTAG
>JBDTMK010000318.1:0-3952 GCA_039934315.1 Pyrinomonadaceae bacterium
GGCGGACGCAGCGCGTGGAAACAGTTTCACGATGTGTTTCTCACGTACGGCGGACCGCCGATCCCCCTTGTTCGCAAAGCGATGATGGGCAAAGACGACAAGGGTTCCTTATTCTAGTTTCTTATTAGTGTGTTTCGTGTATTTCGTGGTTGTGCTTCTTTTGTGTTATTTCGTGTGATTTGGTGGTTCCAGTTCTTTAGCTTTTATGGAAGTAACCACTAAACACACTAAACAAGCAGAAACACGAAATCACACGAATCACACGAACGACTGTGCGGATCAAGGGGGGTCTCTGGCTATGTTCTATGGATACAGACCCGACACACGGAAGCGATACCCTAATGCCGTCCTCGCCAAAGCGTCGCCTGATTTTCCTCGTCGTCGTCATCGCGCTGATAGCGGCGGCGATCATCCGCTCATCGATCACTACGAGTCTCGATAGCTTCACCTACGATGAGGCGTATCATGTCGGCGCTGGAGTAGCGTACGTTCGAACCGGTGACTTCAGACTTAATCCCGAACAGCCGCCGTTGACGAAGCTCTGGGTCGGCGCTTATGTCTCACTTTTCGGATATCAACTTTCGCCTTACCGCACATTCTCCGATAAAGAAGACGAGCGCGATTTTGTCGAGCAGGACGCATACTTTCACAATGATCCGTTTGCACTGCAAGCTCGGGCGCGAGTCGCGATGTTTGCACTCAACGGAATTCTGATGCTGCTCCTCGCGCTTGCCGCGTGGCGGATCTTTGGCGAAATCGTTGCCGCCGGCCTCACCCTCTTTCTCGCGATCGATCCGACCGTCGCGGCACATATGCCGGTCGTGATGACCGACCTTCCGATCGCTCTGACTTCCGGGATCGCCGTTCTTACCGCCGCCAAAACATTTCAGAGTTGGCGGATCTTGGACGCGATCTTCGCAGCTCTGGGACTTGGGCTCGCGCTGAGCGCAAAACACTCCGGGATCATTGTTTTGATCGCCGTCGCGTTGATCGGTACCGCGGCCGCGCTCGCCGCCGCTCGTTCGCTCTCGTGGACGATGGGACTTCGACGATTCGCTTCGGTCGCGGTGATCGTTATCGGTGGCGTGATCGTTTTGTGGGGGCTCTACGGATTCCGCTATAACGAATCGCCGGGCATCGCCGCGGAGACATTCAACAGGCCACTGGCTGAAAAGACGTCGGACATTCGTTCGAGATCATATCGAGAGGCGCTGAATGTTTCGGCCGCGCTTCACATCTTTCCGCGGGCGTATCTTTGGGGAATGGCAGATACGATCAGGGCCGGTGTCGAGGGGCGTGCGATCCAGGTTCGCGCTTTCGGCGAAGAGTATTATGCGAAAGCTCCTTTTTATTTCTTTCCGGGTGTGGTCGCCGCAAAACTGCCGATCGGTTTGTCGCTGCTGGCGCTAGCAGGCGCCATATTATTGCTCATCCGCCGGACGACGCCGGAAGCAAAAGTCGGGGTCGCAGCGTACACGGTCTTTGCTCTCGTCTTCCTCGGCTTCCTGATTCGAGGTTCTAGCTATGCAGGCGTTCGGCACGCTCTACCGCTGATACCGTTCGCAGGAATGTTTGCCGCGTTTACCATTTATTTCGCCGCGAAAAGCTCGTCGTTGATCGCCCGAATTGCAGTCGGACTTCTTCTCGCAGTCGCGATCGGTTCCGCCGTTCCAAAGATGCGGCCCTGGGAATATTTCAACGAACTTGCCGGAGGAGCCGGTAACGGATACTTGTACTTTAACGACGAGGGCGTGGATCTTAGCCAGCGTGTCGGCGACGCGGCACGTTTCTATCACGAAGAGCTGGAGCCAAAGGGCGACGTTCCGTATCTTGCATATTTTTCAAACTCCAACGATCGGAAGGCCCGCGGCATGGATTATGTCGGTCGCGATACGGAAAGAGACGAGCACCGATTCGACGGCGAAACCGTAACCGGCACGTTCCTGATCGGAGCGAATGAGTTGGGCGAGGGGCAATGGTGGGATGTCGGCAAACCATTCCGCGGCAAACCGCCGGTAAAACGGTTTGGAAATCTCTTCGTCTTTCAAGGAACCTTCGATACGCCGAACGCGATGCGTGCAAGAAGTATTTTTTACCGTACCATCTATTCAAAAATATATACGGATAAACCCGATCCTAAGGCTGCCATCGAGGGAATAGAGAGCTCGATAGCTCTGGATGGTTCTTGCTTTTTTACTCACCTCGAACTTGCGAATGAATACTTGAAAGTCGGAGACCGGCAGAATGCCCTTCGAGCGTATCGTGGCTCGCTCGAGCGAGCACCTCAATCCGACAGCATCTACGATCTTCTCCGCGAACAGGTCGGGCGTGTAGAGACCGAGCCGCTCGAAAATATCGCACCGCTGCGAAATCCCGGTATAGAATAGTAGCTATTTTAGAGGTTCAAATAATTATGACAACTACTCCAGGCGAGCAAAGATCGACCGTCAAAAGCGCGATCGAGAAACACAAAGAATTTCTTTTTCCCGCAGTCGCGACCTATTACCAGGAACCGATTGCGATCGTGAAAGGCGAGGGCGAACATGTTTGGGATGATGCCGGAAATAAATATCTTGACTGCTTCGGCGGCGTGCTGACGGTCAGCGTCGGCCATGCCGAACCGCGCGTCAACAAAGCATGGATCGATCAGGTGAATACGATCTCGCACACATCGACGCTATATGCGAATGGGCCGCAGGGCGATCTCGCGGAGAAGCTCGCCGAGATCTCGCCGGGAAATCTGAAGAAGTCGTTCTTCACGAACAGCGGGACCGAAGCCGACGACACCGCGATCCTCGCAGCGAAGCTTGCGACGGGGAATCATGAAGTCGTCGTACTGCGTCACAGCTACGCCGGACGAAGCGCGACGGCACTATCGAGCATCGGTCATTCGAATTGGAAGCCTATGGCTTCGCAGGTCGCCGGGTTCGTCCACGCGCATGCTCCGTACTGTTATCGATGTCCGTTTGATGCGACGCCGGACAACTGCGGACTTGCCTGCGCGAATGACGTTGAAGAATTGATTCGAACAACCACGACCGGCGAGATCGCCGCGTTCATGTCCGAGACGATCCTCGGCGTCGGCGGGTTCATTGTTCCGCCGAAAGATTATTTTAAACGCGTCCACGAGATCACCAAAAATCACGGTGGGCTGTTTATATCCGACGAAGTGCAGACGGCATGGGGACGTACCGGCGACAAATGGTTCGGCATCGAGCACTACGGTGTCGAGCCCGACATCATCACATCGGCTAAGGGAATGGGTAACGGTGTGCCGATCGGCTGGACGATCGCGACGCCCGAAGTTGCGGATGCGTTTCCTGGTCTGACGTTTTCGACGTTCGGCGGGAATCCGGTTTCGATGGCAGTCGGTCTCGCGGTTATCAAGGTTATCGAGGAAGACGATCTTCGAACGAACTGCCGCGTCGTCGGCGATTATTTTCACGAGCAGCTTCTCGCGTTGCAGGAGAAATACCCGATCATCGGCGAGGCCCGCGGTATGGGGATCATGCAGGCCATCGAGCTGGTTAAGGATCCGAAAACGAAAGAGCCAAACCCTGAAGCCGTATTAAAAGTGTTTGAAGAAACGAAGCGGCGGGGTGTTCTCATCGGGAAGGGCGGTTTGTATGGCAACGTCATTCGCACAGGATTGATGTTGAACTCGTCGAAGGACACAGTTGACGAGTTGATCAAGGCTCTGGATGCCGGGCTCGCGCTCTGCTAGGAAGTTCTGCCGCGGATTCTCGCGGATTAGCCACTTTTTTTATCCGCGTAATCGGCGAGAATCAGCGGCTGTAATATTAATTGCCTGCGCCTTTAAGCTGAGATCAACTTGGGACGGAGAGGCTTGGTTCAGCCAAACTATTCGAGGTATTGCTAACATGCTAAAAAATGCCGTCATTACATTGATTTTATCTGGATTCACGTTCTCCGCGTCGTCCGCTCAAGTTCC
>JBDTMK010000319.1:0-3927 GCA_039934315.1 Pyrinomonadaceae bacterium
GAGCAAATGGCTTTTAACCATTGGGTCCCAGGTTCGAGTCCTGGTCGGATCACCAGTTTCACAAATACTTAGGGCGGTCCTTGCGACCGCCCTTCGTCATGCCGGCACACATAGCTAAAACCTTAAAGACGAATTCTCCCGAGGTAACTTTGTTTTGATAAGGCCTTGCCGCCGGACAAAACAGCGTTTTTTTCAATATGCCATTCGCAGAGTCGGTCTCATTATCCCAAGATCATTTTTAATCCCGCGACGACAAGGACCACGGCCAGCAAGCGCCTGAGAACCAGGCTCGAGCGTCGGCGGTTCGTTCCAAAGCTCGCACCGATCGTTCCTCCAAAAACAGCGACAATTGCCAGTGAAGCTAAAAAGGATGCGGGCGGCAGCGTCTCCATATTTGTCTGACTTAGATTCGCCGATAGTCCGGCGATCGAATTAACAAGAATGAACATCGCAGAGATTGCCGCAGTTTGACGCACATCGGCCCATTTCAAAAAAAGAAGAACTGGTGATAGAAATATCCCGCCGCCGACACCTGTCAATCCCGACAACAAGCCAAGTCCGGCACCGCATGGCAATGCGGCGGGCAGGGAAATAGTCTCTACGTCCGCCGTGGCTTGCTCGACGTCGTCGTTGATCTTTTCACGGCGGGCGAGCAGCACCGCCGCTATAAGTAGTGCGAAGCCGACGATCGTCTTGAACAGCGGCGTCGGCAAACTTACGCTTCCCCCGAGATAGGCGAACGGGATCGAGGTGATTGCGAACGGATAGAATTTGCGCCAGGAAAAGAAACCCTTGCGCGTAAACTTGAACGCCGCGATCGCCGAAACACAAATGTTCAGGATGAGAGCGGTAGGCCGCATCGTCGCAGGTGCAAAGCTGAACAGAGCCATGACGGCAAGATAACCGCTTGCTCCGCCGTGACCGACCGATGCGTAAAGCATCGCGGCGACGAATATCAAAACAGCGATCAGAATGAATTCATTCGGCATGGGATCAGCAATTTATTTAGAACGGATCGGATCACGTCAGGATCGTCCGGGATCCAGCAGGCGTTGAAAGGGATCAAGTTGCCGTTGACACGGCTTAGCCTTCCGAGTACCCGGCGAGGATACTCATCGGCTCGATAAACGTTATCAAGGTCTTAGTGCCATCGTCCTCTTCTATATTTATGACATCGCCGTGATGATCATCGGCTGCTAGGAAAGCTACCCTCGCAGGATTTTCGATGTTATGTGTCTGGTGGGCATCAGTATTTTCGCCGACGGAGATATCTATTGTAGTTCGATCGCCTCGTGTCTCGACCGTGATGCCGTTCAACGGCAAGCCGTCCGTCAGGATCTGATCGCCAACATCGGTTTTAAGTACCTCGACTTTGGTGATCCACTCGAATCGGCGCTTCCCAAGAGTGTCGAAAAAGTTCGACCAAGTTTCTTTTTTTATTTCGAAGTTCATCTTTATTCCTTTTTAAATAGTTAAGTAAAAGTGAGTAAAGCATACCCGTTTGTTGGGCGGAACGGCAGGGAGCAAATGCAGAACACATTTCCCGAACTTTGCGACGGCGGACGGAAGGGAAGCGTGACCATTTTGGAATTTGGATTTTGATTTTGGATTGGTTCGCGTGCAGTCGACCTGAAGCTCGTAGGATTTGAATTTGTCACCGCCATTTCACTCCGTTTTATTGGACAAGCCACTGCTGCAGCAAAAAGAGTTTGGAAAGGACATGCGCTCGAGGCAATCGTATTTGTCTCCAGCTCGACTGGCGAATTCGCGAGGGTCGCTCCGGAACCAATTTGTAGTCCTTGATTTCTAGCGCTGAAAAATCCCGAGCACCGTGAAGTTTTCCGCAAACGGCCCTGAGGCGAACTACAGCGTAAGAGCTGTCGGCTGCCGTATTGTCTCGCTTTCCGGACGCCCGCACTGATGGAACGCTCTTTGCGACTGAGGTGTGAGGGATTGCCGAATTCACGACTGGCGATGTTTTATGAAGATACTAATTGCAACAGACGGCTCAAGCTTCAGCCGAGCCGCCATCGAAAAGGCTTGCGACGTAGCGGAAGAAAGGAAAGATGTTTCTTTCAAACTGGTTTCCATTTCCGAAACTGCCATTCCGATCGCGTCCGAGCCATTCGCAATCTCAGCGGAGTATTATCAGAGACTCGATAACTTCGCGCTACAAAAAGCTCAGGATGCTGCGAGAGAAGCTGAGGAGCTGATTAGAGACAGATTCCCGGAACCGGCTGTAGAAATAATAACGCTTGTCGAGCTTGGGAGACCGGCACCACTTATCGTCTATGCAGCCGAGCGCTGGGGCGCCGACCTGATTATCGTCGGATCGCATGGGCACGGTTTTTGGGGAAGGCTCGCACTTGGATCAGTTTCCGATGCCGTCCTGCATCATGCCCCTTGTTCCGTACTGGTCGCCACTTCACGCGAGCTAAGGAAGCGAAAAAATGAAGACTATGCTCCGCTCAATCTTTCACTGAGTCAATGACATTTTCGTAATAACTAACCACCATTAGTTATGCTGGGTAAGCCACAACTTGTCGTGCATCTCCTTCGCCCACCCCCAGAAGTGACCCTTATTGACGTTATACATCGTATCGTCCCAGATACCGTAATGCAGATATATGGAGTCCGGTCCGCCCGCGTCGATGATCGCGGCGATCTCATGATAGTACTCGGTGCTCGGCTCAATGCCTCGAATGGTTGCGGCAAGATTTGCAGCGACGACGTCGGCCTGGCGAACGGCCATGTGCGCGAATTTCGGCCCGGAGAATGCAACTATATCTCCGACGGCGTATGCGTTCGGAAGATCGTGCACGCGCATCATCCCGTCGACTTTAACGAAATCATGTTCATCCGTTATTCCGAGATGATGCAACATCGCCTGGCCGCGGAACGGCGGAATCAGCATCAGCAGATCGTAGTCAATTTTGTGCCCGCCTGAAGAGACGAGCTCGTTTTCGTTTATTTCCGTAATCGGAATTTCATAATGGACGGAAATGCGATTTCGTTCGAACGCAGCTTCCAATTCTTTATGCAGGGTCGCACCGCCGAATGCTGCCTCGAGTGATTCGGGAAATACGACTTTGATTCGCACGCTTCCGCTCGCCACCTCGGCTCTAAATTTGTGCGCCAGGGCAAACGCCGTTTCGCAAACTGGCACCGGGAGACGGCCGTCCGGACAAGTCCCGACAACGATCGTGCCTTCGCGGAAGTCTCGGATCTTTTCACCGAATCGCGTTGCCGCACCGATGCCGAGCAGGTGTTGAGCAAATTCGAAGAAGCCAGGCACGTGTTCGGTCGCAAGACGACGGCCGGTGGCTATTACGAGGTAGTCATACGCGATCTCTCCTTTGAAGTCATCACCCGTGACGTCAACCGTGCTCGAGGATGGATTGATGCGAAGCACCTCACCGTGCACAAAACGAATACCAAGATCTTCGAGCTTTGCGCCGAGGTCAAACGTAATGTCGGCAGCATCGCATCGTCCAAAGGCGAGATCTACGAGCGCGGGATAGAATGTAAAGTTCTGATTCGGCGCAACTAAAGTGATCTGATGAGATTCGCCCAGCAAAGCGGAAAGCCGCTCCGCTGTCACAAGGCCTCCGAAACCGCCGCCGAGAATTAGAATGTTTGCCATTTATATTTAGTCCTCGATCCGTGATCAATAATGTCGCTGAAATATTTCAAAACACACTGACAGAGTTTAAGTAACTTCTCTCAAGCGTTCTTCGAATAACTTGCTCGAGACAGTGAGGAAATCATGTGCGGTGACAAGTCCGAGCAGCTTGCCCTCGGAGACCACCGGCAGAGCGCCGATGCCCTTTTGGCGCATCAGGTTTAGCGCGTCCAGGGTCGGCGTGTCGCGGTCCACGGTTACGAGATCTGTCTTCATCACATCACGGACGGCAATATTCTCATTTC